>NZ_JAGGLN010000005.1 GCF_017874455.1 Methanobacterium aggregans
CCCAGAAGTGAAGTCCTCCTGCGTTTTTGATTGTACTGTAGACGGGAGTCTATGGGAACTCTTTAACGCTGCCGGCCATACCCTTTAAAATTATAAGAAATTCAGAAGTTCTATTTTTTATTTAAATTTTAGTTTCTACGCTATTATTTTGCTATTTAATACATTACCAGATTAGAGTTTTAGATTGAATTAACCTTTTTTTGAACTAATTACTCCTTGAAATTCGTTTTTTATTATTTTTAACCAAAAACTTTAAAAATTATAATGAATAAACAAGCATAATATTGTTTGAATTAATAATTCAATTAACCTTTCAGGCGATGGGGTTCGCCTTTAACTGCGACAACGCTGATGACTCCTGGTATCAAAATTAAAAAAAACTGATAATCAGGAGGAATAACTTAAAAATGTACGCAGATTTTTATCCCTTAGTTTTGGGAATACTTATTTTACTGGCAAGTTTAATATCTCTGAGAACAGGACTTGCAGTTGCAATGATAGAAATAATCTTAGGTGCAATTGCAGGTAATTTAGGTATATTACAGCCAGAAGCATGGATGGTTTACATTGCAAGCTTTGGAGGTATACTGCTAACCTTCCTTGCAGGTACTGAAGTAGATGTGGATCTCATGAAAAGAAAGTTCAAAGAAAGCTTTCTTATAGGTTTTGCATCGTTTTTAGTACCCTTTGTCGGGGTGCTTCTTTTCACATTTTACGGTTTAAGATGGAACGTTCAGGCATCCTTAATAGCTGCCACAGCACTTTCAACAACATCTGTAGCAGTGATATACTCAGTACTGGTTGAAACAGGCCTTTCCAGAACGGAATTAGGTAAACTTCTCATGGCAGCAACTTTCATAACGGACATGTGCACAGCAGTGGCATTGAGTTTACTTTTCATAAAACCAACTGTTTACACAGTTCTTTTCGTAGTTGTTTCCCTTGGAGTAATAGTTCTTGCAACCAAGTTCTCACAATGGTTCTTCAATAATCCCCACCTCAAAGATAAGGTGGTTGAACCTGAGATAAAGTACATATTCGTGATACTCTTGATCTTCGTGTACTTTGCAAAGCTTGGAAATGGTCAGGCAGTTTTACCTGCATTTCTCATGGGGCTTTTAATGTCCAAACATTTCACAGAAACATCCTGCACGAAGATGGTTAACAGAAGACTTCGAACAGTAGCCTATGCAGTAATAACACCAGCATTTTTCATAGTTGGTGGTTTAAAAGTATCTGCAGCACTGATAATGGGTGCATTAGGATTATTCGTTATATTCTTTGCCATAAAGATTGTTTCGAAATTTGCAGGGGTTTACTTCCTTGCAAAAAGATACATACCCAATGGAAGCATGTACACAACCCTGCTCATGAGTACAGGATTAACCTTTGGTACCATAGCCAGCGTGTTCGGTCTTAACGCAGGATACCTAAACCAGGTTCAGTACTCTGTACTCGTGGGGGTTGTGGTTGCAAGTGCAGTTATACCAACTTTCATAGCTCAAAAATGGTTCATACCAATCCATTCACAGGATCTCCTGGATTTTGAAAAGAAGTTATGATTCAAAATGAAGTACAACTTGTCTGGTGGGATATTTGAATGTTCAGCAAAGAAAAAGCCCTGAAATTCGTTTACAATAGAGAACATCCTGAAGGAGGCTTCACATTATATGAAGGTATTCCTGATACCAAAAACACATATTATGCCTTAAAAACCCTTCAAATAATGGGTAAAAAACCTAAAAATTTGGAAAAAACATTGAAATGGATATCTTACCTTCATAACGGTAGAATGTTTGGTTTGAAAGGGTTTTTCTACCGGTTGAACATTTTAAAACTGTATGGCATAAAACTGGAAGTGCCTGAGAAGTACAAAATGATTCTTACCATGCGAAATGAGTTTTCAACCATGGAAGTAGCATTTTTAAATACGGCTGTGCTCAAATTAATGGGTTACCAGAACTTTGAAAATGTGAAAGATTGGGTTCTCCAACAAAAAAAGGAAGATGGTGGTTTTGGACGTACAACTTCCAATATCATGTCAACGTACTACGCTCTAGAGATATTAAATCTTGTTGATCCAAAGGTCATGGATCAAATATTCCTTGAGGATTTTCTTGAGAAGTTGATTGGTTTCACAGTGAAATGCCAAACATCAGATGGGGGTTTTGCTTACAAACCTGGAACATATCCATCTTACATTGAAGGGGTTTATGCAGGGATAAGAATACACGAGTTACTGGATCGTGAACCTAAAAATCATGAAAGGATTATAGATTTCACCAAAAAACTTCAAAACAGTGATGGTGGCTTCAGAAGATCCAAATACCTTGGAATTTCAGAGTTAGAATACACCTTTCGGGCGATCTATATCTTAAAAAGTCTTTCTGCACTATAAAAATCATAGAAATTTAATAAAATATTAAAAGGTGGTGTTTTAGTTGGACAGTGTAATTGAAGATGTGCATATAAGGAAAATTTTGGACAGCAGGGGTAATGCAACCATTGAAGAAGATATAACAAGCTCTGTGATGGCAAAGTTCGAATGAATTAAAGGAATAATTTATGAAATGGAGGAAAAAAATATGAATCTTTGGAAGGATATTGCAACAGGTCCAGCAGCACCAGAAGCTGTTTACGCAGTGATTGAGATTCCACGGGGATCCAGGAACAAGTATGAATATGATAAGGAGAAAGAGGCTTTTATACTTGACAGAGTTCTTTACTCACCTGTCCATTACCCTGCAGAGTATGGTATAATACCAAAAACACTCTGGGATGATGGAGATCCAATGGACATCCTTGTACTTATGGATCAACCAACATTTCCAGGTTGTATAATAGAAACACGTCCGGTTGGTGTTATGAAGATGATCGACACCGGTGAAAATGACGACAAGATACTAGGTGTTCCTGTTGACGATCCACGGTTTAAAGATGTTTTTGACATTGAAGATCTGCCTGAACATCTTCTGGATGAAATTCAACACTTCTTTGCAGAGTACAAGAAACTTCAGGGTAAAAAAACGGAAGTTTTAGGTTGGGAAGGTAAAGAAGAAGCATTTGATGCCATAAAACGTTCTATTAAACTCTATGAAGATATGTGATGCTATTTTTTTTACTTATATAAATTATTTACTTTTTTTAGACCAGAATTCCCCTATCAGCCTTACATTTCAGGTCAATTCACATGATCTGTGCTAATACAGCTGCTAAAAACATTAAAAAAAAATGGGAAGTTTCAAAGTGATCCATACCAAAAGCAAATTATTATCCTAATTAAAATTAATAATATTAATTGTAACCTTATGGATGAACTTAAGGTTCTGGAATTAATAATTTTAAAGACAGTATTAAAGTTCCATTTTTTTAAATCTGATGTGTATATCAAATAAAAAATATAAAGTGATTTTATGGTTCAAAAGATGAAAAACAAGAAAAAGAATGATTGGGAAGAGGTTAAAGATCCAGAAGAAGGTATCTGGAGGCCAGAAGCCATAGGTGATGAAATCATAGGCAAGTACATAGGAAAGGAGCGTGATGTTGGACCCTACAAAAGCACCAAGTACACCCTTGAAACAGATAAAGGGGAAGTGGATATATTCGGTTCAACAGTTTTAGACCGTAAATTTGAGGATGTACCTATTGGATACGAAGTTAAGATAGTTTATCAGGGTGAAAAACCCAGTAAGCCACCTAAAAAACCCTTCAAATTATTCCAGGTATTTAAAAGACCTGCTGAAAGTTGAGATCCCCTGTAGAAACATGGATCATCAAAAATGGTGGGGTGTTGGGATAAGATTATAACCTACAAAATACTATAGTTGAATGTAACATATTTCACTGTCATATCTTTACAGACCAGTGCCTACGGTCCTTCCACGAGGTTGGCTGAGCCTTCGATGAATGGGAGAAACCCAGCGCCGGACAGACTGCCTGCTACGAGGGTTGCTAGGGGAGGGAAGGGTGAGCTACCTATGAACCGGATGAGTTAGTGAGTGGGCAAAATTCATTTCATATTCAATTTCATATTTTGTAACTCCATTCCTATTTTTAGTTTATTTTAAGGTTTTATTTTAAGCTTTGAATTCATTATATAATCAAAAAGCCTATTTAAATTATTATTCATTCCTAAAAATTAATTAAGTGTTTAATTTTATTTTTAATACCAAATAAAGTAGTTTCTTCTTTTTAGCTTCTTTTTAGCTTCTTTTTAGAATTTTTTTAGAATTTTTTATACTTATCTTCACCCAAATATTTATTACAAATTTACTACATATTATGAATCATCATTTTTGTTGGATCTTGAAACGTAGGTATTGGGGAAGTGGACATGTGCAGACAATTTTTTAGGGATAGTAAAAGTATGGTTGTTAAAGATACTGTTGCATTAGCAGAACTTGTGGAAAAGATAAATAATGTACTCTTTAAACTCCAGGATGAAATGTTTTCATCCGGAATCAAGATAAAAACTGTGAAATTAACTCTGAAAACCGTATCAACTGGAGAATTAGGTGCTGAAGCCAAGTTCCAGATCCCTGTACTGGAAGGATTGAAGATCGGTTCACAAATTTCAAAGGAAACATTACAAACCACAGTTTTGAAGTTTAAGCCTCCAAAACCTCAAGAACCAAAAAAAGGGATTTCTAAAATTTCTTTTGAAGGTATTGAAGAACAGCTTGAAAACAGTATCTTGAGTATAGTGGAGGGTGTGAAGGTTGCAACAAAACCAGTACTTGAATTTGATGAAGCATCCACAGAGTTCAACTTCGCTCTTAAAAGCAGTTCTGAAATATCTTTAGTATTACAAACAGATCTTGAATCTGAACTGAGTAACAACGTAAAAATTGAATTTGAAAAAAATTAACAAAAAAAGGATAGGTGATGAATAGGGAAAATTTATCCTCAAGTTTTCCCTCTGATCAACCCCCCAATAGCTCCACCGACCCCACAGAGTATCAAAGAATAGATCAGGGATGCAAGAACCATTATTAAGCCTGTGGCTGCGGCTGTTATGAATCCAGGTACACCCGCAACTATTGTGCCAAATATCAGAAACAGAACAGACAGCACAATTGTTCCAAAGGCACCTGCAACTGCTGCATTCCATGCACCATTTAAAATACCGTTACCAACCATCAATCCAACAATGAGCCCTGCTATGAACAATCCAAGGTTAGGACCCCAGTATGTATTGATTGTTCCAAAAAACCAGGAAAGAATAATGGTCAATATAAATCCAACTATCACTGCACTCCATTTCACCATGTACAAACCTCCAAGTTCATATTAATTAATAATTTTATTCCTATTCCGATATAATATTTTTTAATTCTGAAATCAGTTCACTCTTGGAAGTTAAGAGTTGCGCAAAAGACATAATATGTCACAGAAACATAAGACTAAAATGGTTACATTGGTATTAGAAATTGGTGGTGTTTTAATGAAGGCAAGCGAGTTTATAGGAAAAATCGTCATAAACAAAAAAGCTGTAGAAGTTGGTAAAGTTGCTGAGGTAAGTATAGTACTTAAAAAATGCCTGGTTGATAAGGTGGTTATTTCCACAGGTTCAACATTGAGTAAGAAATACTTCGAGGTCAGTGAAGCTGAAATATCAGGTATTGGAGATTACATGCAGATCGATCTGGATGATATGGAAATTGAGGAGAAAGTAAAATCCGATAAAATAGATAAGCTCATAAAACCAGAGTTTCAGTACAAAAAATTCGTGGGCAAAATAGTTGTATCTGAAGATGCAATGGAAGTTGGTAAAATCGAAGATGTGATGATCGAAACTGAGGGTTGTTTAATAAACCAGCTTATTGTATCAACAGGCCCAGCATTCCGTAAGAAAAGGCTCATGTTATCAAATGAAGATATAAAACACATTGGAGATTATGTTATCCTCAAAGTACCATCCAATAAAATAACTGAACTTGCGGATCAATAAAAAAAATTTCCAAGGGCAAAGCCAATAAAAACAATTATAATTCTTTTTTTTTAAATTTTAACTCAAATAATCCTTAAAAAATAAGTTGAACACTAAAACAGGTAAAAATAAAACAATTAAAAGTTTTGACGGAATATTCAAGTTCCAAACTCCACATACTCAACCACAGTACCATCAGGGTGTTGGATCCTCATGTTACGACCTGTTGGAACGGATTTTATTTCATCAATGACTCTGGAACCTTCACCCAGAAGATATTCCTGGAATTCTTCGAGTGAATCAACGAGAATAGTTAAACTGGTCTTTTTAAAATCTTCAATAACTTCAGCAGGACCTGCAATTAGAAGAACAGAACCAACACCTGCAAGTTCCAGGTTGTACTCTTTGTACTTGAAGCGAAGGTTACATTCTTCCCCAAAAAGATTCTCATAGAACTCAATGGTCGTTGGGAGAAGTTCAGGTTCAATGAGGATTCTGGTCATTACTTGGATTGCCTTCATTTGATCGAGTGAATAATTTCTTTTCAAAATTTTTTTTATGGATTACTGAGAGATTTTTTAAGGATTTTTCCCATTTTATGGACTATTTTTCCAGTTTATATTCCTGAGTGAACGTTCAGTTCCTTTAAAATCCTTTTTCTTTCATTTTTAAGATCCTCTAGGAGTTTGGGATCACAGTTTTCACTCTTTTCAAGGTGTGCTATTGTGTTGGTTACAGCCTCAAGTGTTGTTTCAAGTTGATTAACAGACATTTTTGATCTCCTTTTTTTAAAATCCACTTCCTCAACCAGTGATTGATAATTTTTAAGGGATTGAAGTGGATCATTCTGATTTTTTAGTTGTACTTCAACACTATTATATTTATACTGATACCTTTTAAGATGATTTTGTAGGTTGCACCTGATTTCCTAAAATTTCTCAAGAACCTGCCTGTAAATATCCTTCAAACTTCCATCAGACTTCTCGTACATCCTGCGCAGTATCAGTTCAGGTGTGCTCCTTGCAAAGTAATCCATACGTGGTGTTCTATCAACTATGAGATTGTAATCCTCATCCAGTCCCTTGGCTTCGATACCATCAACCCTGACATCGGTGTACTTCAGGATCTCACGGGCCATGTGTGTTACAATAACTGCAAATGAGTTAGAATCTCGTACAAAGTCCATGAAGCTTGATATGATCTTAACTGCTGCTTCTAGTTCAGTTATTGCCTCAAGTTCATCCAAAAGGATCAGCTTATCTGTTTTTCGGGTTACAATTGGCATGAAGGTTCTGAGGAATGATTCAAATGCTCCTGCATCGAGTGAATGTTTTTTGGAGAAGAAGTAAACTTCATCAACCAGTTTAACCCGTGCTTCATCTGCACAGACAGGCAGGCCCATCTGGGTCATTATAGAGATCTGGGCAATGGTTTCAAGGAGGGTGGTTTTACCTCCGCTGTTGGCCCCTGTAAGCAAAACAACGTTTTCAGGGTAATCCAGTCTGTACTCTATCCTCTGAACCTTTTCATTCTCGAGTGCCAGATTGAGGTGTATGCCTCCTTTGAAGGAGAATCCATCACTTATTGTAGGGGGGTTCAGGTTGTAGTAATAAGCGAAACAACCCATTGCAAACTCATAATCAAAAAGGATGATCCTATGGACTTCTTCTTCAACATTCTTTTTAAGTTGGGCTAAAACCTCTGCAGCTTTCACATTTTCTTCAAATGATCTAACCTCTTTTTTTGATGTTTCCTGTTTTTTGATCCTTTCAAGTTCAGGGTAGTCAATTTCAACAGGGTACTTCTGGATGAATGGATCAAAAGTACATCCTGTTTTATTTTTAACCTCTTCTTTAGCTTCTTTCATCACTTCATCAAATATTTTCTGGATTTTTTCAGGCATTCCCTCATTTAAAAGGTCTAAAACTTCATCACCATTAAGGTCAATGCCTTTGATGGCTTCCTTAAGTTTTTTATCCGCAGTTTCCTTGGCACTTTCAACTGCACTTCCAAATATAGATTCATCAAAATCGTCCCTTCCAATGGAATCCATAACCTCCACAACTCTATGGAGTACAGATTCCTCACCTAAAATATCATTTATCTTCAAAACGTTACTCAGTAAATCGTAGTTTTCCTTGAAGTAGGAAAGGGTAGTTTCTGGAACAATTTCAAATATTTCAGAGTCATTACTGGCCATTGCAACGTTGTACGCATCTTCAAGTTCTATTAAACCTTCAGAATATACGTAAACAATGAATTCAAAGTCTTCAAGGCTTTCAAGCTCTTCGGAGGTTATTATGGGACAGTAACTGTTGAGGCCCATTTCAATCATTCTGTGGTAATCACCTTGGGATTCAACCAGAATTGCCCTGGATGGATCGTACTCTGGCTTTGGCTTATCCATTGGTTGGATCTTTTTGAGGAGTCTGGAGATTTCATTTCGTGGAAGCTGGCTTACAGTATCCTTGGCAGTCATGACAAAACCAAGGTTTTCCATAATAACTTCTTTGTTCTTTGTTGGGCTCATCAAAAGAATTCTGTTTTTTGCGTAGCTGGTACTGGCGAAGTCAAGGATCTTACGGGTTAAATCTTCATATATCTGAACAGCCCTTTCAGTTTTCAAAAAATCTTCAGTAGGATTTCCAAGAACAGAATTAACTATCTCCACAGCCTTATGCTGGCTTATACCCTCTATACTTGTGATCCTGTCCACTTCAAAGTTTTTAACAGCCTTCAGAAATTCTTCCTCTCCCCCGAAGCTGCCCATGATCTTATCAGCCATTCTGTTACCTATACCCTTTATATCCTTGAGATCCAATTTACCACCTTTAAGTCATGGATTTTTTTCATGGGAATCAATAATTCTCCATTGTAATAATCCTCAACAATTTTTAGGATACTATCTATTTTAAGTGTATAAATGGTTTTAGAGACCGTGTGAGAAGTTCTAAGAATTACTCTGACTGTCATTTATCCTGAGTTTTGGCCAATTTACGCTCAAGTCTTGTCACCGGTTTAAAAATCTGCAAATAGGGACATTAAATATAAGTCGTAAGTCCAGTATCTAATTCAGTGCAATGTTTGATTTAATTAATGAATTTTTAGCTTCAAGTCAGGTTTTAGCAGTTCCTGCAATTCATAACTCATATCCTTAAGGTTTTCACTGATATTCACAGACTGATCATCTCCATTTACCATCAAAATATTCGTTTTTTCCATCTCATGGCACCTTTGTATGGTTCTTGATTGAAGTTAATATTATATCTTCGTAATTTAATCTGGGAAAATGGAATATGATTATGAATAGGTACATTTAATTCAAATGCTTTGCAAAATTAGATAAATCCTGTTGATTAAAATAAAACCATGGAATTTTTAGTCTACATCACCCTGCTCTTGATCACAGGCCTTTTTGTTGGATTTGCATCTGGACTTCTAGGTGTTGGTGGAGGTTTTATAATGGTACCAGTCCAATTCTTCCTACTAACATCCATTGGAATTGACCCCACACTTGCAATAAGAATAGCATTTGGAACCAGCCTTGCTGTGATTCTGCCCACAGCATTAAGCGGTTCCTTAGGTCACAGCCGCAGAGGATATGTTATGATCCGTCCTGCAGTATTCATGGGAATTGCAGGCTTCACAGGGGCAGTTATAGGGGCAGTGATCTCATCCCATGCACCAGAAGATATTCTAAGATTTTTGTTTGGATTTCTGGCAATTGGGGCTGCATTCTGGATGTTAACCGCAAATTACTCTCCAAATGAAATCAGAACTGAAAATAATGAAAAAAAGGTTTATTACTACATCTTATGGGGATTTGTGGCAGGAATAGCTTCAGGACTTCTTGGAATTGGTGGTGGAATACTCATCGTCCCAATACTAATTATTTTAATGGGATTTGGAGCTCACAAAGCAATTGGAACATCTTCAGCTGTAATAATCTTCACTGCAGTGGGTGGAATTATTAGCTACAGCTTCAGTGGGATGAACACTCCCGGACTTCCCCCTTACTCCCTAGGTTATGTAAATCTGGTTCAGTTACTGGCCCTATCAATCACAAGTATTCCAATGGCCCAGTTAGGTGTCAGGACATCCCATAAAATCCCAGAAAAAGAATTGAAATTGATATATGCTGCTTTGATGGTTTACATTGCCCTTAAGATGATGGGACTATTTGAATGGCTGAACCTTCCAATTTGAAGGAGATAATTCCTAATAACATTTTTTTTTATAAGGAACTTCATAATAATTTCATTTATTTCAGGTTTTAACTCCTCTTATAAAGTTTCCAGTGGTTATACCTCCTGTTGAAAACTTCTTAACATCCCTTTTAAGCATGTTTAGATTCTTTTTTAAATTACCCTTATTTTGGGAGTTTTTACAGAGTTCAAGGGCATTGATATAGGCTGAAGTCACATCCTCCACATATCCTGGGGGTTTGCCCCGTGCATCAACTGCAACAGAATCCATTCCCATCTTAATTATCTGTGGAATATGATCAAGGAGGCAGAGCTCAACAGAATTCATTATATGGGTTTTTAAGCTGCAGTCTGATCTAACTGGAAAAACACGATTTTTAACATCTTCGATACCTAAAAATTCACCTTCAATCTTTTTTAAACCAGAGTTTTCAAAGCTTTTTTCAGGTTTTGTTAGTAAACATGGCAGGCAGTCTTCAGTTGTTATGACTTCAAGGTTTCCCTGAACCAGAAGTTCAAAGGACAAATTTACCCTCTTTAATCCTGAATTCGTGAGAATATCCCCTATCTCATCACTTGAGAGTTCAGGGGACACAGTTGCAGTTTTAAATGTTTTTGAGAGTTCTTCTGCACTTCGATGGTTCCAGAGATTGATTCCCATTGCTCCGTAGACATTCAAACCTTCAAACAAACTTTTAAGAGATACTGCAGCTCCGAGATCGTCAATCATAACTCCTGATAAATCCAAACTTTCATCTGCCCTGATTTCGTTTATAATTGATACTGCCGAGTTCAGATAGTTCTCTGGGCTAATGTTGGGCCATTTCCAGATCAATTCAGCACTGTAACTACTGCAGATAGCAGATGCTTTTTTCAACACATCTAAAACATCTTTGAAATACTTTTCATGGTTTGAATTGTTTCTGCTGCAGGTACCCTCAGGAATATTGGGCTCAATGTAGACACGTTTACAACCAGCCAAACATGCTGCATGGACTGATTCAACACTGTCAACGTAAACAGACAGAAGGGGAGTTTTTTTATTAAAACTTCCACTAAAAATTTCCTTATTAAACTTCTTAGGACTTTCAACATCCCAGTTTTGATTTAGATCTGATTTAAAATCATTATAAAGGGTTTTAGCATTTTTTAAATCATTTTCTGAGGGTGTGAATGATCTTATTAATTCTGTTTCGACTCTGGCCAGAATATCCCTTCTCAACTGGTTCAACTTACTAACTGGTGCAAATAAACCTCCAGGATAAGATATGTCAAGGTTTTTAATTTTAAAGGGACTGCCTCCAGTTTTCTGGAGTTGTTTTTTTATCTGTGCAGGTTCCAATGGTTTTTTAATGGCTTTTTCAAATTTGAATGGAGAAATGTACTCAAAACTCTTCATGATTCCGTTAACCTGAAAATTGCAGGTTAAATGTGCAGCATGATCCTCATCCCATTGAATGTTAACGTCAATTGGAATGGGATTCCTGTAACCTTCCTGGACAAAATCATCTGCAATATCCATTAAAGACTTTCTACGGGTTATAAAAAGTTTATAACCTTCTTTTAAAGGTTTATGGATGTTTAAACCTATTTTTAACTTACCCTTTTTTATTTTTCCAGACTTGCCCAGAACATTCACATCTTCATTTAAAACCATTCCATAATCCTTATCATTAGAATTTCTACTTTTAAAAACAATTCCATCTCCCTTTTCAGGAATAATGGAATTTTTCATCTTAACAATGGTTTCCATGCTTTTTGGTTTGTAGCCAACAACATCTCCAATGTAAAGACCTCTGTTACCGGGTTTGCTCCGCCCCATAACTGATCTGAAACCAGCATCCATGATGTAACCCTTGGTAAATCCTCTGTTGAATGCCAGTTTAAGGTTGGAAACATCTTCCTCACTGGGTTTCCATTCACCATCTCCCAGGGCATGTAGGGCCCTTCTGTATAGGTCCACCACAACTGCAACGTACTCCGGGGACCGCATTCTGCCTTCGATTTTAATGGAATGAACTCCACTTCGCACTAATTTATCAAGGTGTCTGTAAACTGCTAAATCCCTGGTTGAGAGCAGATATTCATCTTCCAGATTCACTTTTCTTAGCTTTGATGGAACTCCATGTTCATCCATTTCTCCCCTGACCAGTTGGTAGGGTTTTCTGCAGGGCTGGGCACACATACCCCGGTTACCGCTTCTACCTCCAATAAAGGATGACATGAGGCACTGTCCAGAGTATGAGTAGCAGAGTGCACCATGACCAAAGACTTCAATTTCAATGTTTCCACCAGTTTCCTTTAGAATTTTTCTTATTTCGGGGATTTTGACTTCCCTTGCAAGTATAACCCTTTTAAATCCAAATTCACAGGCCCATTTAACTCCATCAAGGCTGTGGATGGTCATTTGGGTTGATGCGTGCATTTCAAGATCAGGCACTATACTCTTTGCAAGACTTGCAACACCAAGATCCTGAACTATAACTGCATCAACACCAATCTCGTAGAGCCAGAGCAGATAAACTGCAACAGACTCAAGTTCAAAGTCTTTTATAAGTGTGTTGACTGTAACGTAAACTTTCACTCCATTTAAATGGGCGTAACGTAATGCTTCCTGCAGTTCACTGTCTCCGAAGTTTGCTGCATAGTGCCTTGCACCGAAACGCCTACCTGCAAGGTAAACAGCATCTGCACCAGCATTAACAGCCGCCCTAAGTGCATCCATTGAACCTGCGGGTGCAAGGAGTTCTGGTAAAATAAGTTCCTGTAATTTTTGAGCCATAAAAACGTATCCTCATTCCATTAAAATTTATTTCTCAGAGCAATTGAATTGATGAATGCAAAATCCATATCATAATCCATATCATCATAAAAATATCTCTTGTTATAGGTTCTGTACAGTCTATTTATTATAACTATCAAAGGATTATAACTATGAAATGGTACCAAACTTATCAAGTGCTAACAAAAATTACATCTAATAAGATGTATAAAGGTTCATGGAAGATAGTTATCTGGTTGCATTGCTAAATCAAATAGGTACTAAAATTTTAGGTTAAATTAAGTTTTCTTATTTAAAACTCAATCGGATGGATCAAATCAAGTAAATCAAATCCATTGTATCAATTAAATCAATTAAATCAATTAATTCGTTAAAATTTCATTAAATAATAACATATTTTTAAACAAATAGAAGTTCGATTCATAAAAATTAAACATTATCATCATTAAAAATCAAAAATCGTAGATATCATGTCATGATTCAAAATCATGGCTTCTGAATCAATCAGCAAAAAAAATCAGTGAAAATTAGCATGTTACTGACGGTGTACACATGAATGCGTATTTAGAAATATTAAGACCTGGAAATGCCTTAATGGCGGTTGTAGCAATTTTTTTAGTGGCACTTATCAATGGAACTTTCAACTTAAACGTTTTTCTAGCAGCTGTGGCTGTTTTCATGGCAACAGGGGCGGGAAATGCTATAAACGATTACTTCGACCACAGGATCGATGCCATAAACAAACCACAAAGACCAATCCCCTCTGGCAGAATATCACTTAAAAATGCAGGAAGATACTCTGCAGCACTTTTTATAATAGCAATAGCAATAGGATTTTATATAAACATATTACCTGGAATAATAGTCCTTCTAAGCTCATTACTCATGATATGGTATGCTTACAACCTTAAAAGAAAATGTTTAATTGGAAACCTCAGCATATCCTTCCTCACAGGGCTATGCTTTGTCTTTGGTGGAGTTGTTGTGGGACACATATACGTATCAATAGCTTTAGGGTTTTATGCCTTTTTAATGACCATTTCAAGGGAGATAGTCAAGGACATGGAGGATGTTGAGGGAGACAGGGAGGAGGGAGCAACCACTTTACCCATAGTTCATGGGAAAAAATCAGCATCCATACTTGCAGCATTTTTCATTGTCTTTGCAAGCATAACAAGTCCTGTGCTTTACTTCATAGGAATATTCAACGCACTCTACCTTCTGGTCCTTGCCCCTGCAATCCTAGTATTTTTGAGCTGTGCAGTCTCCATATTAAGGGATGTTTCAGTTGAAAACACAGCTAAAATATCCAAAAGGCTTAAGATGGGAATGGGAATAACCTTCCTGGCATTTGCAATTGGATCACCATTTGTAGCAGGAATGTTAGGATTTTAAGTTCAAATTCAAAAGGGCTTCAAGTTTAAAAAGATCATTTAAAGAAGATCAGATAAAAAGTTCATAAAATTAATTTGTACAGCTGGAATTGCATAAAAATAGCTTTGAAATACATAGCTTTGTGATAAATAAGCAGGGGATGTTGATTTGACTAAAAAATTGGAAAATGACTTCGTTGAGAACCTTGATCAAACCCGGAGCATCAGCTCCAAATTTGTTGTGGTGGATAAGTACATCAAAAAATCATTAAACGGACGTTACTACATAAGCCTAGTTTTTTCAGATAGAACCGGACGGATAAACGGCAGGATGTTTCCAAAAAAGAATGCTGAGAATATTCTGGAATCCATAGATGTTGGGGGAGTATGCAGGTTGGAGGGAAATGTTAATGAATTTCCCCAGGGCTCTGGAAACTTCAACGTTATAGTCAACAACATTGTGGGTTTATCTGAGGGAGAATACGACCTGGACGACTTCGTTGTGGCATCACAGAGGGACAAGGACGAACTTGTAGGGGAAGTGCGCCAGCTTATAAAGAGTGTTGAAAACCAGGATCTCAAGAAACTTTTAAGATCCTTCTTCTGTGATAAGGATTTTGCAGAAAAATTTTACACAGCACCCGCAGCCCGTTTTCACCACCACAACTACCTCAGCGGACTTCTTGAGCACACAGTAGAAGTTTTAAAGATTTCAATGACCCTTTGCGAACTGTTCCCAGAACTTGACAGCGATATGCTCTACACAGGGGTTATGCTCCATGATATTGGTAAAATACAGACTTACAAGTACGATCTGACCCATATAGAATTCTCAGAGAAGGGAATGCTCTTGGATCATATTTTCATATCCTCGGACATGGTGAAGGAAAAAATAAAGGCCCTGGAGATACCTGAGGAGATATCAGACAAACTCCTGCACATGATCCTGAGCCACCATGGTGATGTCAGCAATGGATGGGGTTCTACAATAGACCCAAAAACTCCTGAAGCTGTGGCACTCCACTACGCCGACAACGTGGATGCAAGGGTCAAGGATATACTCCAGAACGGTGTTAAAAGGTGATTATGGTGGGGGAAGGTAAGGACTCTAAAACATGTTTTCTGAGATATATCCTGCCCATACTGCCTTAAAATTTATTTATTAATCTTTATTTATCAAATCATCTAAAAAATCATCGAGATCCTAATTAAATAACTCATCAAGATCCTTAAAATCAATATTAAAATGTTTAAGATTAAGATCTTTACTTTAAACTAAAAATCAGTTAAATACACAATAATCATATCTAAAATCATTCATCTAATCCTTCAAAATCAGTTACAAAACTTAAACATATCCTCAACATCGTAGAATGTTTGACAGAATGATTTACACCCTGTTTTAAGTTTTTCTTCCCCTTCTTCTGTTAAAAAATAGGTTTTATGCTCATCCACCCTGATCAATCCCCTTTCCCTCAGCTCCTTCAGTGCGGGATAAATGGTTCCAGGACTGGGCTTTTTACCCTTCCTTCTTTCAAATTCAGTTCTGATTTCAGATCCCTTCATTCCTTTCCTGTGCAAAATCCACAGTATCAAAAATGAAAGGTAACCCTTCATATTACTTGAACATTTCATTGTTTAATAGTATTGGAAAACCGACATATAAATCTGTTCCAGAACAACACCCTCAAAATATCGGATCACCGACAAATTTAAATAGTGTATCGGATAAACGATAGAATAGAATTTTTGCATGCAATATACCCGATCCAAAAAACTCAAAGATGTGTTGGATGTGCGTGTTACCTCAGATTTTTTGTTAAAATTCGTTTTTAATGTAATTTGTACTTCATTTGTATTTCTATTTTAAAATTTCAATTTTAAGTATAAATGTATAAGTACAACTGTACTTTAAAACCTTCAAAAAATCTTAAAAACAAATTTAAAACTTTATTTTGATAATTAGAGGTGATGAAGACTTGAGTGTAACTGTTAACAGTCAGAAAAAGAAAAGAAATTGGGGACTTGACTACAAATGGATAGCCCTACTAAACGTTATTATAGCAGCACTGATGGGAAGTATAAACGGTAGTATAACCTTGATCTCCCTTCCTGCAATCTTCAATGGAATTCACATAGACCCAATGACGTCTTTTCAGTACCTTCTATGGATACTCATGGGATATGGTTTGGTAACAGCCACACTTCTTTTGAGTTTTGGAAGGCTTTCAGATATTTACGGAAGGGTGAAGCTCTTCAGACTTGGATTTTTGATTTTCACAGTAGGATCCATACTTCTCTACCTGACCCCGTCAACTGGGGATGCAGGTGCTATAGAGATCATAGCTTTCAGGATACTTCAGGCAATTGGAAGTGCCATGTTCATGGCAAACAGTTCTGCAATACTCACGGATGCATTTCCCCCAAATGAGCGTGGAAGAGCCCTGGGTATTCATATGGTGGCCTTCATGTCAGGTCAATTCATAGGACTCATACTTGGAGGTGTTCTCGCAGTATACGATTGGAGATTTGTCTTCCTTGTAAGCGTGCCATTTGCAGTTATTGGAACGGCATTGTCAACGTTTAAACTCAAAGAAACGTCTATAAGATCACCAGATGCTAAACTCGATATTTGGGGAAACCTAACCTTTATACTGGGAATAACACTTCTCCTTGTGGGTGTAACCTACGGGTTAATGCCCTACGGAAGCGACCCAATGGGCTGGAATAACCCATGGGTTGCAGCATCAATGATACTTGGACTTGTATTCATGGCGTTATTCTTGTGGGTTGAAACCAAAGTTGAAGCACCCATGTTCCGGCTGGACCTTTTCAAGGTTAAAATGTTCACCTACGCAAATACTGCCGGACTCCTGAACTCCCTGGGGCGTGGAGGAATGATGTTCATGCTCATACTTCTGCTTCAGGGTATCTGGCTGCCCCTTCACGGTTACAGCTATGAATCAACACCATTCTGGGCAGGAATATATATGTTGCCCCTTACAATTGGTGTTATAATTATGGGACCTATTGCAGGCTGGCTTTCAGATAAATACGGCCCAAGGTGGATTGCAACTGGGGGTATGATTATCAATACAGTTGCATTTCTGGTGCTCGCATCCCTCCCATACAACTTCAACTACCTTGAATTTGGATTAACCCTGTTCATGATGGGTCTTGGTAGTGGAATGTTCTCATCACCAAACAGTGCATCCATAATGAACTCTGTACCTGCCCAGGAGCGTGGAGTAGCATCTGGAATGATGATGACCATGATGAACACGGCCTTCACAGCAAGTATGGCAATATTCTTCACCATAGTTATTGTGGGAATAACACAGCGTTTCCCAGGTGCAGTGACATCCTCACTTGCAAGTATAGGGGCAGTACAGCTTGCACCCGTACTCTCAAACATCCCACCAACAGGAGCACTGTTCTCAGCATTCCTTGGATACAATCCTGTCAGCACCATACTCGCAGGATTACCTGCAAGCTTCTCTGCAGCAATACCCCACCACACGCTGACAACACTCACAGGCACAACATGGTTCCCCTCAACCCTTGCAGGAGCATTCATGCCAGCACTCCAGATGTCCTTTTACATAGGAGCTGTATTCACAGCCATAGCGGCGATACTATCTGCTTTAAGGGGTGAAACCTATGTCCATGAGCTTGAAGTGCTGAAGGACACGAGATCAAAATTAGGGGAAGAAGATTAGAAGTGTAATATGCAAGTAGAAGTGTAATATGTAATTAGAAGTGCAATATGCAAACACAAGGATTGGAATTAGAAAGTTATTAGGAAAAGTTAAAACTTAATGGTTTTTCCTCTTCTTAAACTTCTTATCTTCCATTTTTCATTATCTTGTTACAGTGGGGATATGAAAAAATATTTTAAATTAATTTTCTTTTTAAATCAATTCTCTTACAATTTTAATGAATTAATTCAAATAATCCCTGTTTAAACTTATATAAAATTAATATAACTCTTTTTAATAAAATAAAAGTTATTTTAGGGTTTTTAGGACTAAACTAAATTAATTTTGAACGTTTTTTGTGTTAGTGGCCTTTCAGGACGGAATTTTAATTCATTTCACAAAATTTTATACTCCTTTATGCACATATTTAATAACAGCACTCTTTTTTTTATTCATAATTATGGGGGGATTTTAGTGCCTGAAAACGGGGAACTTGAGTTAAAAGTTGCCGAAGCATTACAGCAAGATGTTGGGAAAGGCATTGTGAGGATTGATAAAAGTTTACTCGGTAAAATTGGTTCTGCACCTGGAGATCTTGTTGAAATAAATGGCAAAAGAGTAACCGGAGCCATAGTTGGAGAAGCCTACCCTACAGATGTTGGCCTTGAAATAGTAAGGATGGATGGTCTTACAAGGTCAAATGCAGGAACATCCATAAGTGAAATGGTAACAATAAGAAAACCTGAGCTTAAGGAAGCAAAAAAAGTTGTTCTCGCTCCTGCGGTAAAGGGCATACGCATAATGGCCCCTGGAGACATGCTCAAGAAAAATCTCATTGGGAGGGCTGTTTCCCAGGGCGATATTTTAACATTGGTATCGCCCAGAAGAACAAGGGAAACCTACAGGGAATTTCCAAGTGCTGAAAGCATATTCAGCGAGTTTTTTGAGGCATCAACACCATTTTCCCTTGGAGAAATCAAATTTGCCGTAGTATCAACCAGCCCTGCAGGTATCGTGCAGATCACTGAAATCACTGAAATTGATGTTAAACCCGAGGCTGTGAAGATCACTGAAAAAAAGGTGCCAGACGTTACATATGAAGATGTAGGGGGGCTGAAAGGAGAAATCTCAAGGGTGAGAGAGATGGTAGAGCTTCCACTTCGCCATCCTGAGATATTTGACAGACTCGGTATTGACCCGCCTAAGGGTGTTCTTTTACATGGTCCTCCAGGTACAGGAAAAACCCTTCTTGCCAAGGCCCTGGCCAATGAGAGTGATGCCAATTTTATGGCAATAAATGGTCCCGAAATTATGAGTAAATATGTCGGTGAAGCTGAAGAGAGGATAAGGGACTTTTTCGAGGAAGCTGAGGACAATGCACCCTCCATAATATTCATAGATGAGATCGATGCCATAGCACCCAGGAGAGAAGAAGTCACAGGAGAAGTGGAAAGGAGGGTTGTAGCCCAGATACTGTCCCTGATGGATGGACTGAAAGAGAGGGGTAAAGTTATAGTTGTAGGTGCAACCAACCGCCCAGATGCCCTGGATCCAGCACTCAGACGGCCTGGAAGATTTGACAGGGAAATAGGGTTGCGCGTTCCAGACAAGGATGGCAGGTGTGAGATACTCCAGATCCACACCAGGGGCATGCCCCTTGCAGATGATGTTCACCTCAATGAATTTTCTGAAATTACACATGGATTTGTTGGGGCAGATCTAGCTGCTCTCTGCCGTGAAGCGGCCATGAACGCACTTCGAAGGGTACTGCCAGATATAGACCTTGAAGAACAGGCAATTCCCAAGGAAATCCTGGATAAACTCTTCGTCACCAGGGATGATTTTCTTGATGCCCTGAAATTCATAAACCCTTCAGCACTTCGTGAAGTTTTCATAGAAGTTCCAAATGTCCACTGGAAAGATATTGGTGGATTGAATGAGTTGAAACAGTCCCTTAAAGAAGTTGTGGAGTGGCCCCTGAAATATCCAGATGCCTTCAAAACCATTGGAATTGAACCCCCCAAGGGAATACTTCTATTCGGGCCTCCGGGCACAGGTAAAACCATGTTATCCAAAGCTGTGGCCACGGAGTCTAAGGCCAACTTCATCAGTGTCAAAGGATCAGAGGTGCTCAGTAAATGGTTCGGAGAATCAGAGAGAAAGATATCTGAGATATTCAACAAGGCCAAACAGGCATCACCTTGCATAGTATTCTTTGATGAACTGGACGCCCTAGCTGCCATGAGGGGCACAGGAATGGGGGAGCCCCGTGTGGTTGAACGTATGGTGAACACACTACTCTCTGAAATGGACGGATTAGAAGAATTGAAGGGCGTTGTTGTTTTAGGTGCAACTAACCGGCCTGATTTGCTTGATTCAGCACTACTGCGACCTGGAAGGTTTGATGAAATAATTCTGGTACCCCCACCAGATGAAAGTTCCAGGCTGGAAATATTTAAGGTGCATACTGAGGGAATGTCTCTTGATAGTGATGTGAACCTAAAAGAATTGGCTAAAAAGACAGAGGGTTACTCAGGAGCTGACATATCTGCCGTGTGCAGGAAGGCAGGTATGCTCGCACTTCATTATAACATAGAAAGCAAGGAAGTTTCTCCAAAGCACTTCAAGGAGGCTATGGAAAAGATAGGACCATCAATAACATCAGAACTTATGAGGCACTATGAAAACATAACCCAGAAACTTGAAAGGGGCCTGGAGCCAAGGAGAGGAAGGGAAGAGTTCCCAAGGGAAGTAGCTTGAATAGGCAACTTTTCTATTTTTATTTCTTACTTTTTGATGTTTAAATTAATACATAATGAGTAATCCTATCATAATTGGGGTGGGTGTGTTTTCATATTTATCGGGATTATTTTCATGATAACTGGTTTGTAATGTCACTGAGCCCAATTTTCATAAGTATCGTCATTGCCTTATTTTTTGTATTGATGGCTGTGAGTGAGTCTGTAGACATGGGAGGCATGTATAATACTTCTTCATCATCTATGGCCAACATTATCATATTTCTGTATTCAACCATTAACAAAGCTTCTTTATATATTTCGAATTGTTTTTGATCTTTTGTTTTAGATGATGCAATGATGTTAATCATATCTTCTTCATTTACAACCTGAAAATTGCCTTTTTTGTCTTTAAAGTGTTCTTTTAATGTTTCAAAGGAGGGCGTCTCTGAGAATAGGACTATGTCCAGTTTTAAATTTGTATCTGCATTTTCAAGATATTTAATGTATTTGGGGGATGATATCATGAATATGCTCTCTTTAGCATTTTGAATCATGTCTTTAATTTTATAATTTATGCTTTCTCCATTGAAAACCTTCCATAATGCCTCAGAAGATTTGGGAACAAATTTTTCTTTATCCATAATTGAAAAAATCTTTTTTGCTTTTTCTTTTGCATCAATATGTGTTTTTAATAAAACTTCCAATCCTATATCTGGAGGTAATGCTTGATATGCCATGGGTCTGGTATTGATTAAAGACACAAGCCCTTTTTCTTCTAGAAGACGAAGACTTTCGTATGTATTTGGTTTTGATAGCCCTAAAAATTCTATAAGCGTTTTGACTTCGGAATTATTCATCATTGCGAGGGTTATGTATATTTTTGCCTCAGATTCAAGAAGTCCGAGGTCCATCAATGATTTAATAAGTTCCTGAGGAATTTCATTCATATAATATCTCCGGCTTTTTGTTGTTAGATAATGAATTACTGTATAAAATTTTGTATGTGCTGTGATATTTAAAGTTATTAGTTGTTATATGTATAACAACTAATTCCAAAAAATATAAATACCAAAAGATATTACCTTTGTTGTAATGTATTTAACAACTAATCAAATTGTTATTTTGGAAGATTAAAATACAATTAAATTTCAAAATTAAGTTTTTTCTGAGAATTTAAAAAGCATTCAATGGTTTTAATTGATTTATTTTTCACTGTTCATATTATAATGGTGATTAAAGGGGAAAAATCAATATGCCTAAACTCTCGGGCTTTAATTTTGTCAAAAAGATGGAGATAAAAATGAGCGAAAATATTAACGAAATGATAGAGAATAAAAAAGGTCTCGGGTCATCCACAATTTATGTGATGATAGTCCTGGCTTTAGGTGTATTCATGACAGCCATGGATGCCTATATATTCGTGCCTGCACTACCAACTATAATTGCAGACCTGCACACCTCCTTTAATTGGGCAACATGGACCCTAACAACCTACATGTTGTTTATGACCGCAATCATGGCACTGGCAGGGAAATTATCTGATGTATTCGGCCGGAAAAAATTATATATCATTGGTGTGGCCACCTTTGTCATTGGGTCAATTACAGCCAGCTTGTCCTGGGACATATATTCATTAATAGCTTCCATGGGTTTACAGGGTATCGGTGCTGGTATTGTTCTGCCTTCGGCATTATCAAGTATGAATGATTCTGCCCCTGAAAATCAAAGAGGAAAAACAATGGGTATGCTCATGGCAATGTCATCCATTGCCACCATAGTAGGGCCAAACATAGGCGGCTTCTTAATCCAAAATTTTGGTTGGAGAACCGTATTCTATATCAACATTCCCCTAGGAATCATGGCAATCATCCTAGCTTTCAAGTTCAAAGAAACCTATGGAGATCAAGATCAACATATTGACTACATTGGATCAGCACTACTTGTAGGAACAATAGCCTCACTCTTGCTAGGTATTATAGGGCTGGAAAGCGCACCGTTTACAGATGTAACTGTGTTCCCACTACTTATAGCTGCTGCGGTCCTATTCGTTGCACTCATTACATACGAAAAACGTGTAACAGAACCAATACTAGATATAGCTATGTTAAAAAAGCCTAAAATCTTATCACTCAACTTTGCAATTCTGTTATCAGGGATTGGTACCTTTATGGCATTTACATACGTACCAACGTTCGCCCAGACTGTACTAAATCTGAATGTACAGGACAGTGGTACTGTGTTGACCCCACTTTCTGTAGCAGTATGTATAACAGCAATACTAGGCGGATTCCTTTTAGATAAATTTGGATCTAAACGCATGCTCCTGTTAGGATCACCCCTCCTAATCGCAGGACTCTTCGGCTTGACATACTACGTCACGGATTCAACAGGTCTGGTAATCTGCTTAGCAATAATAGGAGTGGGTGTGGGTTTCACTTGGAGTGCATTCCAGCTTCTTATGATGTCTTTCATGCCCAAAGAAGAAGAAGCAACAGGTGTTGGAATATTAAATACTTTTAAAGGTGTTGGTTCTACAGTTGCGCCAGTAATTGGGGCCTGCTTTTTAGTCAATGCCGCCAGTGGAATGGGTAATTTAAGCCAATCATTTTCTAATTTATTCCTATTCGGAGCATTAACCTCAATAATTGCTTTAGTATTGGTGATTATTGTGATAATAAATGATAAGGTAGACCCAACCAATTTAGGGGAATCTGAAGTTGTAAATGGAAAATAGAGTTCTAATTGATAAAAATAGGCACGTAGAAATCATAATAAGTATGATGGAATTATTTAATGTATTAACTTAAACATCAAAACTCAAACATGATTTCTGCAGAGCCAGTTTTTTAAGGGTTTCAAGACTTTTTTCTAGATTATCTGTTACTTTATTAAATTTAAAAAAATCTTAGTTTTTAAAAAAATTAGTTCAATATATATCTTATGTTATTATCATAAGTTTAAAATTTCTTTTAATTTAAATATGAAACCTCAGTAGGAACTAATTAACATATAATAATTCAATTAAAAAGTTTTCAAGCTTATTTTTAACCATCCAACCTATCCAGCACCTTATTGATCTTTTCCTGAACCTCTTCAATGGTTCCAGAAGTATCTATAATATTCCAGTCCTTTGTAAGTGAAAGGGCTTTTCTTCGGACCTTCATGAGATCCTCCAGGTTTTCGAACATCTCCTCTGCATCCCTGTCCTCCATCCTGTGCAGGGATTCTTCAGGTGTGAGATCCAGGAAGAACATGTACTTGGATGTGGGGAGGAAGGCTGTTAAAACCCAGTAAAGAATCTTTGCAAGGGGTAACGGTAGATAAGCAACTCCCATAAGGTACCTAACAAATATTAGGGTTTCAACTCCGCCGTAACCTGTTTGCACAGAACTTATAACGTCGAGAGCATAGTAAAGGGAGGCCTTGGTTTTATTCCATTTTCCCCTTCCAAGAAGGGCTTTTTTAGTTTTTTCACCGTATTTAGTGTTATCTGAAGGGTGGCTTCTTAGCACAACTTTCTGACCCTTTTCAAGGTACCTATTCCGGATAAGCTTGGCATGGGTTGTTTTTCCAGAACCGTCAAGTCCATCCACAACTATGAAACGCATTCAGATCACCCCGAGAAGCAGGTAAACACCAACTGCAGAGAAGCAGGCTGTGAGGTTGTCAAGTCCCTTGGGTGTTATTCCCTCAAAAACTGTTGCAGTAAATGCAACGGCCGCAACAACCATGATGTTTAAAGGCATGCTGTAGTAAAGCAGAACAACTGAAAGCATTACCATCAGCACAAGGAACATTGCAATGGATCCCTCATAGCTCTTTTCATCACCGCAAACATTGTACTTATGTTTTCCAATTTTCCCACCAACCAGTGACGCCACACCATCACCGTAGGACATTGCAGCTATACCCACAGCCACGATCCAGGGTTGTCCAAAGAATATGTATGCAAGAACTGTCCAGGATATGGCGTAGTAAACAAGGCCCATGCCATGACCTGAATTTGAAACCCTGTTTTTCAGTTTTATTGGGGAGTGGGGGCTTATAAGAAATGTTAGAACTATGAATGGGGCTGCAGCAAGAAACGTGATTACATCACGGCTTGTGAAGAGTGGTAATATGAAGAGTATGTTTCCAACCATGATGTGGAGGAATTTTCTGCTGAAGCTCGGATATCTGCGTAGTACCTTCTCTGATATTAAGAGTAAAATGGCTACGTAGCCGTATACAAATAATAAGCCAATTATGTCACTTGCCACCATAAGCTTTAGTAGTTACTTTAGGTATAAGAGTATTTGGGTTTTTATCCATGCAGGAATGGACATATACACCTTTTACTAGTCAATCCCAGTTTCCGAATTTTCATCCCAATCTTTTTAAATTGAAGAATTGATATACAAACTTAAAGTTTTGGATACTGGAATTTTTAAAATCAATACTTAAAACCTAATAAATTCATTCAAACATTAAAACCTAACACTTCATTCAAATATTTAAAATATAATAATTCCTAATTAATGACCTTACCTGGAGAATTTCTGTATGTACATGTGCCTTGAAGGAATAGATGGATCAGGAAAATCAACTCAAACAGCCCTCCTTGAGAAATGGCTTCAAAACTGCGGACTCCAGGTCTTCAGAATATTTGAACCCACGGATTCAAAGGTAGGTCTGCTCATAAGAGAGATGCTTCAGGACCCTGGTGCAACAGATGAAAACTTTCAGAGAACACTCGCACTTCTTTTTGCAGCGGACAGAACCATACTCATGGAGAAAATAGCCCATGCAGAATCTGAAGGTCAGATAGTTGTAAGCGACAGATGCTTCTACTCCAGTATGGTCTACCAGGACGGTGCAGAATGGATAGGGGAGATAAACAGGTTTGTAAGAAAACCAGATGTAACACTGCTTCTGGATCTTGACCCTGAAACAGCCATGACACGGTGCGAGGGCAGTGACAGCTTTGAAGACTTGAATTTTCTCATGAGAACTCGCAGCAGATACTTGGAACTTGCAGAAAAAGAAGGATTTTTCATTTTAAATGCTAATAATGGTATAAATAAGGTTCATGAGGATATAAAACGTGTTATAGCTCCCAAACTGGGCATGTGCATCTGATGGGCCCACCTATTTTTCTGAATTTCAAGAATCATCATATGAAATCCTTAAGTAGGATCTTAAATAGATCATTGACTGTACTTCAACGTGTTGAATCAGTCCATGGGGGTTTTGTATGGATGTGAATAAACTCGTAGAGCAGATAATAGACACAGAAATTGAAAAAATTCCAGGAACCGAAGATAAATGGGAAAAACATATCTACATCAAAGAAAACGTTTTCATAGTGGGTTATAAAGAGAACGAAGGATTCTATGATGATAATGATGATGGAACTCATGTGAAGTCATATTCATGGTACTGGGAACTTAGAAATGCAGATACTTGGGATGTGCTGCATGAGAACCATGATGGTGACTTCACATTCTGCACAGATCCCAAAGAGTGCACATGGAGCGACCAGGACCTCATAGAGGACATAGCTGATGTTGTTGCAGAGGAATCCCTGAGATGGTTTGAACTTGAAAACTAAAAGGAATCTTAATAACTTTTTTCAGATGTATATTCTGTAATTCATAATTCATTTACAAAAATAGCTGTATATAATATTGATGAACCCTACTAAAAAAATACCAATCTTAAAAATGGATCTGGGCTGAAAAACAGAGTTTTCACTGCCCTTCAAAATTCTTTATCCTTTCATTCAGTGAAGCAACTATGGATCTGCTTGCCTCATCAAGCTTCACTATGCTGCCGATAAGCACAGGTCCGAAATCAGTATGTTCCAGTTCCAGTTCGTACTCCGTTATAACATCTGCAAGCTCTTTCTGGTTCACTCCAAGGGGAATTCTCATCCTGGCGTTTTCCTGGCTCAAACTCTCAAGTTTGCCCAGCTCACCCCGTACAATAAGTCCGCCTGCTGTGTAGGCAACCTCAACTTCGTAACTGGCAATAGTTTCTGAAATTTCATCAACAATTATTCCTGGAGGAATTCTCAGTTCGTACTTCTCTTCTCCCATATTATCACCTTCATAATCTTTAAGCTAAATTAATTAGTTCAATTAATCTGATTTAAAGTATTCCCGCACAGGTTTGAGAACTTCAATCAAACCCTCTGCAACACCATTTTTAAGGTCCAGGGGGTGAAGATCACCTGCACAGTAACGTTCTATAAGTTCGTCATGGCTCAGCTCAAGGTTTCCACCAAATTTCTCTGGTCTTTTAATAAGCAGTGTGTCTTTTTCAGGGAATATGAAGTGTTCAGCTATTTCTATAACTGGGTTATCCTCAACCTGGCCCTGTGGACAGAAGCTTTTCTGTATCTTCTTCTTTATAACTTCAGGTTCATCATCCACAGCTATGAAGTTATCCTTACTAGAGGACATCTTATCGGAACCATCTGTTCCATGAAGAAGAGGGGTGTGTATACATACCGGTGCTTTAATTCCCATTTTAGGCAGGTTTTCCCTTGCAAGCATGTGAATCTTACGCTGCTCCATACCCCCAACTGCAACGTCAGCCTCCAGAAACACCATGTCAATGGCCTGCATAATCGGATAAATAACCTCTGCAACCTTATGATCTTTACTGTCCCGGGTGATCTGTGCCATACTCCTTTTAGCCCTTGCCAAACTTGTTAAAATTGCAAGTTCATATATCTTATGGGTGTACTCCATATTTCTCCCAAACTCAGAGCCTATAATGAATTCAGTGTCATCTGATAATCCCAGTGCCTTGAAACATTCAATGTTGTACTTGGATATTTCTTTTATTTCCTCAATACTTCCCTTTCCATTGAGGTATGCGTGTAGGTCTGCAAGGAGAATTTTAATCTTAAAACCTGCTCTCTGAAGATCTATCATCTTTTTAACGGTGATTGCATGGCCAAGGTGTATTTTACCTGAGGGTTCATAGCCTATGTATGCGGTTGTACTGCCGGTTTCAATTTTTTCCCTGAGCTCTTCTTCTGTTATGACTTCAAGCGTTCCCTTAGTTATCATTTCAATCTTTGAATCTACGTCCATATTTATCACCGAAAAATAAATTGCAAGTTGTATCTTTTAATTACAAATCAAGATAATCATTTTATAAGTATTCTGTTTTTTCTGCATTTAATTCAATATGTAACTTCCATTTCAACATTTAAACTAAAATTATTATTAAATTTATAATCTTAAAATTTATAATCCACTTTTGTTGTGTTTCTATTTAGTTGAGGATGTAAAGTTTTCCATTTATCTCAACAACATCCACTTCTACCCCAATTTCAAGGTCTGAAATTCCTTCATTGAGATCAATATCCACGGGCTCATAGGTTTCAGGGTGGAGTATCTGAATGGATCTTGGAGTTTTAGATGTGACTGTTGTTTTTTTAACCTCATCTTTTCCTGCAAGTAACTCAATTTTAGCATAATCCCTCCAGGTTATGGATGAGGTTTTATGAGAGTCAAAATCCTTCAAAAATATTTTCTTACCATCAAAACCTGAAACTCTGCCCACATGGGAACCGTGACCTATAAAATCACCCTTCTGGAAGGCTGCAAGGCGCAGAGATATCCATATTCTGTAGAGATCCTTTCCTGTGGACTTGTTTCTTCCAGCGATCTTCGGGGATTCCTTCACAACTCCACCGAACACATCTTTAAGGGCATTTGTAATGCTTCGGGCTGCCTTGTAGGAGCCAACGTAGTAATCCACTCCCTCTTTCAGTTTCATAACCTCTGCTATGTAAGCCATCCGGTTTTTCTCTGAAAGTTTACGGGTTCTTTTTTTAACGATTTCATCAATGTCATGGATCTCCTCACGAGTTAAAACCCTTTTATCTGCCCTTACTTGAATCACAGATTCGTAGTAACCAGATGCAAACTTACTGCAATCAGGACACATTGTCCTGTTCCTCTTAACTTCAACAGCGTACTCCTCATTGACTTTTTCACCGAAAACATTACCCTCCACATGGATCATGCAGTCAAAGATTGATCCCCTAATTGTAAGGATTTCGGGGGTTACTTCAACGTTTTCTGCAGGTTCGTTGGCATTAATATTTTCAATTAGGGTTTTTTCAACGAGTTCTTCCTCTGATAACTCTGAATCATACCATTTTCCATGTTCCAGGGTTGAATCACAGTGTGCGCAGATTGTGAATTCCATTTCATGGGGTGGATTTGCCATCTGGAATTCTTTTATAAAACAAGATCTACAAAGGCCCTTAAAAAGCTCTTCATCTTCTTTTCCACATTTTGGACAGAACATTTTCATCATTCTAACTCATATATTCAATAAAAAATTCAGATTTAAATCGTGTAAACTTAGATACATCTTAAAATAATAAAATAAAAATAGAAATTCTATTTTCTATTTAAAGTGTTTTTAATGGGGCTTTTGCACCACATGCCTCACATTTCAGGATGAAAATACGGTCTTCCCTTATGATCTTGGTATCTGGCCTGTTGCACTCATGGCACATCACGTATCGTTTAACGTAGTCATCGATCCTGTCATTTATAAGGTAGTGGGTGAATTTTCCCTGCATTATTGCCCTGGAACCTTCTATGTTTCCAGCTGTACCAAGTTCCCTCAGTAGGAACTTTAGAACGTGCTGTGGGTCCCTGTTAAGTGCATCTGCAACTTCCCCAAAGTTCTGTATCATGGTTCTGTTACCCTGGATCACGGAGTAAGCCCGAGGTACTGTGAACCTTTTAGTTTCAAAGACCTTTTCTGGTAGTTGGTCTATTGCCCTGTCTAATAATTCATTGTAATCTTCATCCATATTATCTGACCTCCAAATACATTGATCATGAACTGATCTGATTTTAAATCTATTTTTAATTAGGTAATAAAAGTTTAAATACTTGTAATCGCGCTGTTAATGTTTATAAAAGTATATAAAAAGCAGAGAATTGTTTTTTAGGCAACTTTGTAGTATCCCTGCTGTGGTTCGTAGATAACTCCCTTTCTCTTGAGTACTCGCAGTATTTCATCTGCCTTTTCTTCACTCATATTATATCTATCTGCAAGTTCGCTTATAAGTATGTTCTTGGGTGTTCTTCCACCGTAATCCTCCTCAAGTTCACCTATAACTTCACTCACAGCACGAATCTTATCCCTGTCCGATTTAGGTGTACGGCCTTCAACCTTGTCAATATCCACTTTACCAGTTTCTGGGTCATATCCCACCTGTTTCATACATTTCTGCTGGATGGTTATTGCACGCTTTGCATCAAATTCAGTTACCTCAGCTCCAAGACGTATCCTGGCACTGGCCTCTGAAAGCCTTACAAGAGCCTCAAGCTGACGTGCAGTTATTGGCACAGGTGAATCCTCCTCTACCGCACCACCCCTCATACCAACGTAAAACTCCTGAAGAACTTCACTGGCCTCTGGTGTAAGTTTTGGATGGAAATCCCGCCTTGCATAGGCAATGTACTTCCTCAGAAGTTCAGGTTCTATCTCGAAGGGTATGGAATTGTCCTGATGTATCTTCAGGATGTGTCCTGCAAGTTTGGTGTCCCTTTCAACATCTGGCTTGTCTTCAACAACGAATATTAAATCGAACCTTGAAAGAATAGGTGAAGGTAAATCTATCTGTTCTCCTATTGATTTGTAACGATCGAAACGACCAAATTTAGGGTTTGCAGCTGCAAGCACGGAACAACGGGAGTTCAGTGTTGCCATTATACCCGCCTTTGCAATGGATATTGTCTGCTGTTCCAGGGCCTCATGTATTGCAGAACGGTCCTCAGAACGCATCTTATCCAGTTCGTCAACACAAACGTTACCACGGTCACCAAGAACCAGTGCACCAGCTTCAAGGCTCCAACCGCCAAATTCATCACGCACAGCTGCAGCTGTAAGTCCCACACCACTCGTACCCTTACCACTGGTGTAAATACCTCTTGGGGCAAGTTTTGAAACATATTTGAGCATCTGGGATTTACCAATACCTGGATCTCCCACAATGAGTATGTGTATGTCTCCTCTCAGCCTGGTTTTGTCCTCAAGTTCCTTTGCAGAACCTCCAAATAGCTGGAGTGCAATTGCTTCCTTAACTTCCCTGTAACCCTGTATTGAAGGGGCTGTGGAGCTTATTATCTTGTTGTAAACATCAGGGTCTGCTGCAAGTTCCTTTATCTTTTGTTCATCATCTTCACTTATCTGAAGCTCCTCAAATTCCTGTTCAAGGGGTTCTATGTAGTTTCCGTAGATGTAATTTTTGAAACGCTTGGTTTTATCGTCACGCACAGTTTTCATTGTGCCTGTTATTCTGACTATGTCTCCTGGGGTGAGGGTATCAACCATGTCATCTTCAAGGACAACAGATATCTGTCGTGGTTCTTCACCACCAGAAAGGTTTTCAAGGGGTTCCTGAAGCTTAGTGGTTTGAGTGTCCATGAATTCAGATTCTTCCTGAAGCAGTCTGAAGGATCTGCCTCCGCACTCCTGACAGAGTGCAGGTTCACTTATTAAATTACTTGTCTGAGGCACTTCCTGCAGCCTCATACAGCTCCTGCACTCAAAAAGGGCGTTCATTATTCTGGGTCTGATTTCATCGGTTTTACGAACTATACCGTCCACTGCAACGAACTTTCCAATGAACTTACTTCGGAGGTACTTCAGCTGGATGTTGTTTCGTACGTTCTCAAATCTTATGTTGAGATCAGCATTTTTACCCAGGGGGTCGATGTTTTTTATTGCCTTCTGGGATGCCTTCAGAACTTCCTCTGGTTTTTCAATTAGAAGATCTGCAAGGTCGGGGTCGAACATCTCAAGTTCTGTGTAATCCACAACCACAGATCTCTCATCAGGATACCTTTCAAGGGCTTCAAAGACTGTGTCTTTGTACTTTGCACTGAAAAACTCTTCAAATTTTGATGTTGATGTTTTTGTTTTGTCTGTTGAAGATGTCATTGTTCAAATATACTCCTTCATGTTATAAAAAATATTTATGCTGGGATTAAATGCTCTTAAAATCAATATATTTATATAATCTTAAAGGGCTTTAAAATTTAATTGTAAGACCTAACTATGTTTTTTTTAAATAAGGTTCATGAATTAACAGTATTTTTAGATACTTCATTTGTTTCTTGTAAAATCAATAGAAATATATTATTAGATGTTGTAACACACCCATGATATATTTATGTTGATCCCAATTCATATTACAAATTATTTATATTTGTATTACTTAAATTTTGGCATATATGTAGTATGAATAGGGATACTTGAATACAAAAATTTTTTTACGTCATGTACTAAAATAATTGACTGAACGTAATATCCAGTGTACAATATTAGATTTCAACCATCCAATTGAATCTCTAAAAAATATTTAATACCGGATTTTTATGCCTTATCCAATTCAGAGTAAACACTCCCCAAATTTAATCATAATGGTGATAAAATGAAAAAATCAAGATTAAACTTATTCAAGGTAACCTCCATGAGCATATCTGTCCTGGGAATTCTCATGATAATTGCAACAATTGCAATATTTGCTTACATAGGCATTTCATCCCTTTCATCCACTATTTTCACAGATGTAGACAGTGGATCAGCCTATGACAAGATTGCTGCTTTGAACTCTGACTACTCCACGTTAAGTGCCCAGTACGATAAAACCAAAACCCAAGTGGATAGTTCTGGAAATGAAAACGTAAAAACAGCATACGTGGATGCAAATCTTCAGCTTGTGAAGGCCAAATCTGCAATTACAAATGCTCAAAGTGCGGTTTCTGCAGGTAAATCTGCTGATGAAATCAAGAGTAGAATAAGTACAGCAGAGTCCCAGCTTCAAAGAGCCAAAGAAAGTTTGAGCAAGGTTCAGGCAATGCTTTAAAGGAAGGTCACAATCAGAGGGGGTTTGAATCAGTTAATTGATTAAATCAATGTCAAATCCTATTTGATCCCTATTTTTTTTTAATTTTTCCCTTTAATTTATTTTCCAACCTTTTTCTCTAATTTTTATCTGTTTCATTTTATTTTTTCAATCTTCTTTTAAAATTTTATTTTAATATTTAAAATAAACTCTATGATAAAATCAGGATAAAGACTTTCTGAATCCCTTTGCAACCACATACATCTCAGTGCTGGCTTTACGTGATGATGCAGGTTTGGTTGTTTTAACGATCTTGAACTTTTCCTTTATCTTTTTGAGAATTCTTTCAAATTCTTCCCCCTGGAAAACCTTCATTATAAGGCAGCCGTTCCTTTCTAGGGTGAGGTCACATATTTCAAGCACAGTTTCAGCAAGCTCTGCAGAACGAAGATTGTCAATGTCCTTTATTCCTGAAAGTTTGGGTGATGCATCAGAGAGTACAACCTCAGCATTTCCTTCAAGGGCCTTCCTTATCCTGGTAATGGTTTCATCACTTGTGAAGTCACCCTTTATTCCAATGAAATTCTCATTTTCAAAGGGCCTTATACGCTGGAGATCCACACCCACAACGAACCCACTTTCTCCGATAATTTCAAGGGCAACCTGGGACCATCCACCGGGTGCAGCTCCAAGATCCAGGACGTAACTGCCAGGTCTGATTATTTTAAACTTGTTATTCAATTGTTTGAGTTTATAAGATGCCCTTGATCTGTAATCATTTTTTTTGGCCATCCTGTAGTAATGTTCATTTTTACGTTCAGCATTCCATTTTTTAGTCATAATTCACTTTCCTTTAATTAATTCTAGTATATTTATGGGTTTAAAATATAAATAAGGGGTAAATCTATGGTTAATATTCAATTATGTATTATAAATTTCAATCATTAAACCTGAATCATTGAACTTAAGGAACCCCTAAACATCAAGAAAAATATTCAGTGGGGTTTCAGGTGTTTGTTTAAGCAGTTGAACCTTTAACAACATGATTAAAAGCTTAAGATCTTCCCAACCTTTTTTCAAACCTTTTCCAGATTTCCCTGGAAATTCAGAGATTTACAAATTGGTGCTCCAATCTTAATGATCTCAGTATCGATCTTCTGGTTTTCTATTTCAAGGAGCATTACTGAAGGGTCTGAAAGCCTGGGAACAGTTGGACTTCCAGGGTTTAATAACAAAACACCACCCAAATCCTTTATGAACGACCAATGGGTGTGTCCTGTGATTAAAATCTCAACACCCAGTTCCATGGCTATGTACTTCAACTGTTGGGTATCTCCACGTGGATAAACCTCCCCATGGTTCAAACCTATTTTAAATCCTTCAACTTCCATTACTTCACTTTCAGGAAGTTCCATATGGTACATTCTATCCATGTTTCCTTGAACACATTTCATGGGAGCTATTTCTTTGAGTGCATCAATCACATCAAGGGATACAAGATCTCCAGCATGGAGAATCATATCAACATTTTCAAAGGTTTTAAAAACGGTTTCAGGAATTTCTGATGCTCTTTCAGGTATGTGAGTGTCTGATATAACTCCTATTAACATTTAATCTCCTTCCTACTTTTTTAACAGTTTAATGGTTGTTTTTTTATTTTTATTTTGTATGGCACTCATTTTCACATAGGTTTGAAAAACTATAAAAGTCATGTTCTAAAATATACCATGTCTAATATATTATTGATTCCAATCTTATTATATTTCAATGATAACAGTACAAAAATATAGATAATAAACACTACCCATTCAAGTGGTGTCCTTATGAAATTGAGTACATTATAAACCAGCACATTATAAACCATTATAAATTATCATTATATATTGCAGTATAAATTACAGTATAAATTAATCCAAGAACCTTAACTCACAGTTATTACAATTGATAAATAAAATTTTGATGGATAAACTTAAATAAATTTATTTCATGAACTGTTTGATAAAATAATACTAATAAAAGTGATACTATGCATGAGGTCATAATCTGCGAGAAGCCAAAGGCATCTGAAAAGATATCTGCTGCACTTTCAAAAAATGCAGTAAAAAAAAGTTATAAAAAAGTTCCCTACTACGAATTTGAAGAAAACGGCAAAAAAACAACGGTACTGTCTGCTGTAGGCCACCTTTACTCCCTTTCACCCAAGGACAGAAAACAGAAAAAACTGTTTGATGTTGAGTGGGTGCCCCTCTACGAGAAGGATAAAAAGAAGAAATACGTTAAAAGCTACGTTGATGCCATAAAAAAGTTTTCAAAGGGTGCTGATAGATTTGTGCATGCATGCGATTACGATATAGAGGGAACACTCATTGGATACAATGCCCTTAAGTATGCCTGTGGTGAGAAAAGCTTGGAAAACGCAGTGAGGATGAAATTTTCAACCCTCACAGAGGAGGACCTAATTGAAGCCTATGAAAACCCAATGGAAATAGATTTCAAACAGGTTGACAGTGGTATTACACGTCACGTTCTGGACTTCTTCTTTGGTGTGAACATGTCCAAGTACCTCACAGACTCGGTTATGAAAGCTACAAAACGGTACATACAACTTTCAGCAGGACGTGTTCAAACACCAACCCTTTCAATACTCGTTGACAGGGAAAAGGAGATCAATAAGTTTGTTCCTGTTCCTTACTGGCTTATAAAGGCTGATCTGGATGTTCCTAACGTTGAGGAGATCATAACTGCGGATCATAAGAAGGGCAAGATCATGGAGAAGAAGGATGCAGATGCCATCCTCTCAGAATGTGAAGGTAAAGATGCACTTGTATCCAGTGTGGATCTTAAAAAGACCAACAAAACCCCTCCAGTCCCATTCGATCTGGGTTCCCTACAGTCTGAAGCATATGCAGTTTTTGGATTCAGCCCAAGAAAGACCCAGCAGATAGCTCAGAACCTTTACACTGAAGGATACACTTCATATCCACGTACATCATCCCAGAAACTGCCAAAAAGTATAGGGTACGATAAGATACTCAAGAAGTTGAGTTACAACTCTGCATTTGGAAAACAGATCTCCAAACTCAAAAAACCCTACAAACCCAATGAAGGTAAGAAAAAGGATGAAGCACACCCTGCCATACACCCAACAGGCCTTCTTCCAAAGGAGATCAGCACGGATTACAGGAAGATCTATGAGCTTATAACCTACAGATTCATAAGTGTCTTTGGGGAAAAAGCTGTTTTAGAGACCATGAAGGCCAAATTGGAAATAGGGAAAGAGGAATTTTCATTCAGCAAGAAAAGAATGGCTAAAATGGGATGGCTTGAGCACTACCCCTTCAAGAAAGTTGAAAATGATGAATTCCCTGATATCAGGAATGGGGAAACCCTCAAGGTCAAGGAAGTTCGGGCTGAAGATAAGGAAACCAAACCCCCAGCACGCTACAACCAAGCATCACTCATACGAGAACTTGAAAAGAGGGGTCTCGGAACCAAGTCAACGCGTGCAAACATCATAGACATTCTTTACAATCGAAAATACGTTGAAGGCAAGAAGATAGTTGTCAACGAGCTGGGAGAACACCTCATAGATACTCTTAAAAAGTACTCCAACAAGATCACAAGCGAAGAGCTTACAAGAGAGTTCGAAGAAAAGATGGGAGGAATAATGGAAGGCAACACCAAAAAAGATGAAGTTATCAAAGAGGCAGAGGTGGAAGTTGCATCCATACTTGATGATATTGAGAGTAACAAGCTGAAAATTGGTGAAGAACTCTACGCCGCCTACAGGGAAAGCAGGGTTGTTGGAAAATGTAAGTGCGGTAAGAACCTCATATTGATAGATTCACCTAAGGGTGGCAGTTTCGTGGGATGTTCTGGTTATCCTGACTGTAAATCAACCTACTCCCTTCCAAGGGGTGCCAGCGTATTGAAAACAACCTGTGAAACTTGTGGCCTTCCAATGATATCCTTTGGAAAACCAAGGCAGCGTGCATGCCTAGACCCAAAATGTGGTAAGGATGGGAAAGAACCTACAAACGAGGTTGTTGGCAAATGCCCAGAGTGTGGAAGTGACTTAATAAAGAGATCAGGGCGTTACGGTGAATTTATAGGTTGTTCTGGATTTCCAAAGTGCAGGTTCACCCAGTCCATAGAAAAAGAGGATCAACAATGAGGGAATTAAAGATATAATACTCCAAACTCTTTTTTTTATAGTTTTATTCTATTTCCCTGTTTTTATTTTAATCCAAATTTTATTCTTCTATTTTAAGTTTAATTCATATTTTTTATTTAATATTCATAAAAAGAGTAATTAAGCTCAAAAAATGTAATTAGAGATATTTAATCGGTCATTTAAGTTCATTTCATGTTTTTTAATTCATTTTATGCACGTTAAATTGATTTTAGTCCTTGTTTTTATCCTCAGTTTCTTTACTTGTATCTTCAAATATGAAGATTTCTTCAATGCTTGCATTTAGAACCACTGCAATTTTATGGGCAAGGTTAAGGGATGGATTGTATTTTCCCTTTTCAAGAAAGACTATGGTTTCTCTACGGACTCCAACTTTATCTGCAAGCTCTGCCTGTGTGAAGTCGTACCTTGCCCTGTATTCCTTGATACGGGTTTTCATTCCACATCCCCCTTCATCTGAAGGTAGGTGTTTGTGATGAGCATGGTTGAAACCATTACGAAGATGGTGACCCCAAGTAGTTCTGCAGGATCGTGCCATCTTCCAGCCCATTCTTGGGTTACAAGGAGAAAACATACAAACACCAGGGTTATGTACCATGAGTAAGTTGCTGCAGTTGTTCCTATTTTTCTAACCCTTTCATCTGCTGATGATTTCTCCATGCCCATGTAGGTGAAGAATCCCGTCATTATGATGGTTATCCCCAGGAGAATTGCCACAGCAACAAGGTCGTTCATGGTCTTCAATATGATTAGGGCCAGAGAAGCTGCAATCAAGGTCACTGATCCAAGCCAGATACTTACCGTGTGCCATTTAAAACTTTTAAGCCATTTAAAACTGTTATTTTCACCATCTTTTGAGGATGCTTCTTTTGTCAGGGGTTGTAAGAAGAAGAGGAAGAAAACGAAGAATATGTAATAGGTTGGATCCTCCAGAACGTATCCTAAAATTCCTAAACATCCTAATATTCCCCAGTAAGCATTTATCTCAATTTTCATGATCTTTTCCTCCTTAAATTTATTTTTTTATCTGGGTATTTCAACGAGTATTCCATTCTAACTGTTCCTTTTTAGGTATCCTTGCTAGGATACGTGACCCATCCATGTTACATATTTCCAATAATTTGTTAGATTTATATAACACAATGTTAATTATATCTCACATAATTTTTATTTAAATGTTTCTATTGTGGAAATATTCTAAAAGAGCAATTAAACTTAAACACTATGATCCATTTAAAAAACTACAATTTTTGTAAGTTTGAAATCCAAAAACAAATAATAAAAAAAGGACAATTAATGGTGTAGATAGTTAATGGTGTAATATTATGCTTTAATAAAAAATTTAATTGAACAATTGATTTAAATTAATACAATCTAATAAAAAATAGATAAACTGAACAGGGGATAAAAAGATAGACAGAGAACATAAGCATGAACATGGTGCTCTAACCTTTGGCACTCTTTACACACTTGGCCACAGCAATATGGAACCTTCAGAATTTATAGACCTGCTGAAGTCCAATGGGATCCAGCTCTTGATTGATGTTAGAAGCGTTCCCTACAGTAAATACGCTTCTCAATTCAACAGGGAAACTATCTCCTCAAGGATCCAGAATGAAACTATTGAATACCTTTATCTTGGAGACAAGGTAGGGGGTAAACCATCTGATGAAAGTTTTTACAAGGATAAAATGGTGTGTTACCATTTGATTGAGGAAGATAATGGTTTTAAAGAGGGACTAAAAATTATTTTATCCAGAGCTTCATGTAAAAAAACAGTTTTAATGTGCAGTGAAGAGAATCCCTACAGATGCCACAGACACAACCTCATATCACAAAACCTGTTAAAAAAAGGTTTTAAAGTTGTTCATTTAAGGCGTAACGGTCAAAAAGAAATAGCAATAAAAAAGGATGTGCAGTTAAAACTTTTTTGATATTTCAGGGGATTTTTATTGGATTTCACGAACTTCATAATTTTGCCTATTGAAGCATATGTTTTTATAAGATTTTTTTTATATAATATCTGTTTAGAAAGAAATTAAACTGGATTGTGCCATGATGGGACTACTTACAACTGCATCTTTCACAGCACAGTCATCATAAAACATCCATGATGTATTGGGTCCTGAACGGGTCATGGAATTATCAATAGAATAAAAACAATACTGGAGGATATAATGAATGCAAGAAAAGTTTTTTCCAAATATAAGCCTTTAATAATCATTATTCTGCTGTTTTTGCTGGTCTTTTCTCTCAGAGCAGAGGCAGCTAATATTCCAGGCGTTCCAAGTTCAATGAAAGCCTACTACGAGGATGCAAATGGACTTCCATATTTCAGTGAGATGGATTCCTACTACAACTATCGTATGACTCAGGACTTCCTTACAAACGGGCACCTTGGTGATACGAAGGTAAACGGTACAAATTGGGACTTGCATTCCTATTATCCTTCTGGAAGGTCTGCAGATTACCCACCACTCATAGTTTACGTAACTGCCTTCACCTACAAGATAGCCAATGCCTTTGCTGATGTTCCCCTGGCTGAGGTATGCTTCTGGATGGGAGCATTCATAGCATCCCTATGTGTCATACCGTCTTACCTGCTCGTAAGAAGAATTACAAATGATTATGGTGGAATCGTTGCAGCTGTACTCGCGGGACTGGCACCATCCTACTTCGCACACACATTTGCAGGGTTCTTTGACACGGACATGTTCAATATATTACTCCCACTTCTGGTGGTGTGGTTCTTCATTGAAAGTTTGCGTGCCAATACCATGAAAAACAGAACCATATTCGCGGTCTTATCAGCAGCATCCATGCTAGTTTTCTCAATGGCATGGGAGGGATGGTGGTACATATTTTACATCATCATAGGAGCAGTTGTTGTCTACCTACTGGTATCCCAGTACCTTCTCAACATGAAGACCATCAAACCAGTGAGTGAATATCCAAGTAAAATTGAATGGTTCAAGGATCAGCATGAAATATTCTCCCTTGTGGTGTTCCTGGTTGTAGGGCTTGCTGTGATGTTGATGGCCCTTGGATCATCAGGATTAACCTCTGCACTCCTGGAACCATTAGGTGCCAGCCAATTACAGTCAGCAGTGCAGAACACAGCCTATCCAAATGTTTTCGTTTCAGTATCTGAGCTCCAGGTGCCTGGGATAAGCAGTGTTGTAGCTGGTGTTGGTGGAGTACTTCCTTTCGTGTTTGGAATATTAGGGGTTTTACTAATGTTCTGGCAGCTGAAGCCGAAAACAAAAAAAGAAGAACCTAAAAAGCGGGATAAAAACTCCCGTAGAAAGAAGAATAAATCCAAACGGAGAAAAGAAGAAAAACCAGTTGAAGCTGAAGATAAGAACAAGATCAAGGCTGCAATGGAAAAAGAAAGGAGAAATTATCTTTTCTACGGAATATTGTTCTCTATATGGCTTTTAATACTGGCTTATGCCATGACTAAAGGTGTAAGGTTCATAGAGCCATTCACATTACCGATAGCTCTCAGTGCAGGTATATTTGTGGGATTACTCTTTGGGTACCTGAAGGACCATATTAAAACCAGTGGATACCAGTATGTTGCAATTGCAATTTTAATGGTTCTGGCAATTTACTCGCCGATAGCAAGTGCTTATGCAGTTTCAACGTCTGTAGTACCTGGTACAGATGATTCAATGGTTTCATCCCTTGCATGGATAAACCAGAACACTGCAAACAACACCATCGTAACATCCTGGTGGGACTACGGACACCTGTTCACTGCAGTTGCAGACAGGCCTGTGACATTCGACGGTGGATCGCAGAACAGTTTAAGGGCTTACTGGGTTGGAAAAGCAATGTTAACGAGTAATGAGACGTTATCTGCAGGAATTCTCAAGATGCTTGCAACCAGTGGTGATCAGGGCCCATTAACACTTGAAAATTACACCAAAGACACTGGTAAAAGTGTAGAAATACTGAACAACATCCTTGGTGTTGACAAAACCCAGGCTCAAACCATACTCACAACGAAATATGGTTTAACAGCCCAGCAGGCTCAGAATGTTCTTAAGTACACCCATCCAGATAAGGCGGTTCCACAAGTATTTATAACCAGTTCGGACATGGTTGGAAAGGCTTTGTGGTGGTCCTACTTTGGAAGCTGGAACTTCACCTCACAGAATGGAACCTCATCAGGTTACTCAGTTGCCCAGGCAAATGCAACTAAAGTTGGAAACAACACCCTGATCCTGGGTTCCAATGCAGTTGTGGGTCTTGTGAGTGGAAGTAACATGTCTGTAGGGCTTTTGAATGTGAATGAGGTTCAAAATGAGGTTAATCAGACAGGTTCATCACAGGTGCTCAGCAGCATAGCCACGGAACTACAGACTGGCAACGGCAGCCTTGTTGAAAAACCGCATAAGCTTCTTGTGATAAACAATGGGAATGTAACCCAGAATCAGACAGTCTCCAATGATAGTAATTTCTCAGTATACGTGTTTGCACAGAACAACACCTACGTGACTGTTGCAATGAACAGGGAACTTGAAGATTCAATGTTCACGAGGATGTTCTTCCTGAATGGATACGGTTTAACCCATTTCACACAAAAGTATGCACAGGCAGGAGTTATTGTTTGGAGTGTAACCTAATTTCCACCCATTTTTTTTATTTTTTTGGGATTTGACTTTTTTAAGATTAATCCGGGATTATCAGGAAAGTATCACTAAAAAACTTATCAAAAAATATATGCAATTAAAAACTTTTTTAAGTGTAGAAGAAGTAACTACTTCTATTGCTGATCATGAAAGTGAATTGAATGTAAATTTTTAATCATTAAAAAATCATCAAATTATATTTTTGTTGATCAATTTATTGAGCATACAAATTTTAAACTAATTTTATGTGAGTTTTATGGCTATTGAAGACAGAATCAGAGAAATCGAAGAGGAGATCAAGAAAACCCCCTACAACAAGGCCACTTCCCACCACGTAGGGAAACTTAAGGCCAAATTATCCAAATTAAAGGAAGATTCTCTTGCAAGGAGCAGTTCCGGAAGTAAAGGAAGGGGTTTCAATATAAAAAAAAGCGGGGACTCCACAGTGGTGCTTTTAGGATTCCCATCAGTTGGAAAATCCACAATACTGAACCAGCTCACCAATGCAGAGTCAAAAACAGGAGCATACGAGTTCACAACCCTGGACATAGTTCCGGGAATAATGGAGTACAGGGGAGCTAAAATACAGATCCTGGATATACCTGGAATAATAACCGGCGCTTCCAAGGGAAAAGGAAGGGGAAGAGAAATACTTTCTGCTGCAAGAAATGCAGACCTCATACTCATGGTTCTTGATGTATTCAACCCCCAGCATATGAACGTTATAATCGACGAGCTTAGGAACATTGGAATAAGGCCCAACGAATCTGTCCCGGATGTTACAGTTAAACCAAAGAAGATGGGTGGACTAAAAGTTGCTTCAACAGTTGAACTCACTAAGATCGATGAGAGAACCATAAGATCCATACTGACTGAGTATGGAATACACAGTGCAGATGTTCTTATACGCGGTGACGTTACAATGGACCAGTTCGTTGATTCAATGGATTCAAGTTGCTGCTACATACCCATGCTCCTCATTATAAACAAGATAGACCTTGCAGACCCAGATTACATTGCAGAAATAAAATCCAAACTTCCAGATGCCCTTTTCATAGCTGCAGATCAGGGTTTGAACACAGAAGAGCTTAAAGATGACATATTTGATGCGCTGAAACTCATAAGGGTTTATTTAAAGCCCCAGGGAAGAAAGACAGACATGAAAGATCCTCTTATAATAAGGAAGGGCTCAACTGTTGGTGATGTTGCAGGCAGACTCCACAGGGAGTTTGTGCGCAACTTCAGACACGCCAAGATATGGGGAAATTCAGTCAAGTTTCCAGGCCAAAAGGTGGGCCTTGACCATGTTTTAGATGATGAAGACATTTTAAGGATAATCCTTAAAAAATGAGCCAATTTTATCATTTAATTCATAATTTTTTTCATATTTTAGTGAAACAGCATTGAAAACTTGAAGTTTCCAGACTCTGGAAAAGAATTTTTATAGGATGAAATACTATATTTGAACTGGTGAAAAAATGAAACTGGACGATATAACAGTGTCAAAGGCGATAATTGAAGGATTTATGAATGATTTCCTGGATTACACTGATATGGATGTTGCAATAGGTGGTGGAGGTCCATCTGGACTTACAGCAGGATACTACCTTGCAAAAGCAGGTTACAAAGTGGCCCTATTCGAGAGAAAGCTCAGTATGGGTGGAGGAATGTGGGGTGGCGGTATGATGTTCAACAAGATCGTTGTCCAGGGCGAAAGCAAACACATCCTCGATGAATTTGGAATAAAAACAGAGGAATACCAGGATAACTACCATGTTGCAGATTCTATTGAGTGTGTTTCAACCATATGCTCAAAGGCCTGCCAGGCAGGACTCAAGGTCTTCAACCTCATGTCCATAGAGGATGTCATGATCCGTGAAGAAGGAGTTGAAGGTGTTGTGCTCAACTGGAGCGCAGTTGAAATGGGAGGACTCCACGTTGACCCGTTAACTGTAAGGGCAAAGGCAGTTGTTGATGCAACAGGACACCCCTGTGAGATCGTTAAGATCATTGAAAAGAAGATGGGGGCTGAACTCCAGACAGAAACAGGTAAGATCATGGGTGAAAAATCCATGTGGGCGGATGTTGCAGAAAGCAGGATAATGGACAACGTTGGCGAAGTTTACCCTGGAATGTACGTTACAGGAATGGCAGCAAACGCTGTACACGGTTCTCCACGTATGGGTCCAATATTTGGTGGAATGCTTCTCTCTGGTGAGAAGGTTGCTCAGATGCTTGCAGAGAAACTGGGATAGATCTTATCCCCCACATTTCATATCAACAGCTTTAAGATTCAATTAACATCCAATGTTTTTCAAGTAAATGGGATAATGAATTTAAATTCTAATATAAATCCTAAGATGAAGTTTTTAACTATAAACAATTATAAGAAAACAATCATAACCTAATAAAACTAAAACTGGAATTTAAAATGATAATACTCATTACAGGGACGCCAGGTACAGGTAAAAGCACAGTATCAAAGATTTTACATGAAAAACTTCTTTCAAAAAGTTTTCAAAGCATACTTATACCTGTAAACGATCTTATATATGAAAAACATCTCTACAATGGAGTGGATGATGAGAAGGGTTACAAAGTAGTTGACATTGATGATCTGTGCAACGAACTTGGCCAGTTACTTGAAGATTCCCAGGATCCTCTGGATTCTAGGGTTTGGATCGTTGAGGGGCACCTGTCACATTACTTCCAAGATGCAGATTTTGTGGTGGTGCTTCGTGCAAAACCCCAGATTCTGAGGGAACGCCTTAAAACCCGAAACTGGAAAGATTCCAAGATAAAAGAAAATGCAGATGCAGAAGCTCTGGCAGTATGTACCTGTGAAGCTTACCAAATCCATGGTGAAAGGGTGAATGAAATAGATACAACAAACATCTCACCAGAAGAAACTGCAGAAATCATAATTGAAGTTATGAATGATAAAAAACATTTTCCTGCAGGGACTGTGGATTTTATTCAGGATATCACCCTTGATTGAACTCAATTCAATCCCTGCAAATCTTATGACATATCCAATTTAGTTATGATTCAGATACTTCACATGATCATTTTGGATCATCTAGTTTTTCATCTAAAAACAGGATTTGACACAAAGGTTTTTAAATGGAAAAATCAATAGACTATAATATTATTCTTAAGTAAATTACATGAATTATGGATGAAATCCTTTTAGATACACATTCAAAATTCAACCCCAATAACTTAAGATCTGTATTTCTATATTATCTGATATCTTGTAGGTTGAGGCTAAACTTTGAGACGGGGAAGAAGACCAAAATGGATGCTTAAAATAGCAGAAGAAAGAATAAACATCCTATTTGAAAGGGCAGATGAAGAATTCGCCCAGCACCCTGAAAGATCCAACCGATACGTGCAGATGGCCAGAAACATTGCAAAAAAGTACAACATAAAGATACCAGCACTCTGGAAACGGAGGTTCTGCAAAGAATGTCAAAGCTTTCTTAAACCCGGTGAAAACTGCAGAGTAAGACTTTCAAATTCATGTGTTAACATCAGATGCCTTGAATGTGGGAATACAACAATAATACCCTATATAAATGAACAAAAAGATAGAAGGAGAATGAAAATTGAACATACCTCCAAAGAAGGAACTGATGAATAGATCACTTTCAACAATCACCATAAGCATTGGAAAATCTGGACTAAATGAAAGCGTTATAGATGAAATAAAAAGACAGCTCAAAGCTCATGAAGTTATAAAGATTAGATTTGCAAAAGGTATATCCACAGAGAAACAAAACTTTATTACAGAGATCACTAGAAGATCAAAGTCTACACTTATTGATTTTAGAGGTAACGTTGCTGTATTATTCAAAAAAAAATAGGTAATTAGGAGGATAAATATGACCACAATTTACGATGTACCAGCCGACTCGCTCATCAGCGAAGTTGCAAACGAGTTAAGCGAAAACAAAAAAGTAAACCCACCAGAATGGACAAGTTTTGTTAAAACCGGTGTCCACAAAGAAAGGAGACCAGAAAGTCCAGATTGGTGGTATGTTAGATGCGCATCCATCCTTAGAAAAGTCTACATGGATGGTCCTGTTGGAATAAACAGCCTCAGAACATACTACGGTGGTAAAAAAGACGAAGGAACCAGCCCTGAAAAATTCAAAAAAGGAAGCGGCGCCATAATAAGGGGAGCCTTACACCAGCTTGAAGATGCAGGTTTTGTTGCAAAAGCAGGTGATGAAGGAAGAATAGTAACTCCTGCAGGTAAATCTTTCCTTGACAAAGCATCCAACAAAATAATAAAAGACATTCCAGAACTTTCAAAATATTAACTGGGGATTTTAAATGAGTGATATCGAGGAACTGCGACGTAAGAGGATGCAACAGCTCCAGCAGCAGGCCTCACAGCAAGCTTCACAGCAGGCTGCTCAAGCTGAATCTCAGGAACGTATGAGGCAGGAGTTAGAAGCTCAGAAAAAACAGGCAATGATGCAGATCCTGACTCCAGAAGCCAGAAGCAGACTTGCAAATATACGCCTCACAAAACCAGAGTTCGTGGACCAGATAGAACTTCAGCTCATCCAGCTTGCACAAGTAGGGCGCATAAAGTCCAAGATAAGTGATGACGAGTTGAAGATACTCCTTACAAAACTCGCTGGTCAAAAGAGAGAGATGAAGATTACGAGAAAATGAATGCATGCGTACTCTACAGCGGGGGAAAAGACAGTTCCCTCATGGCTGTGATACTTCAAAAACTGGGATACGAAGTTGAACTTGTAACAGTTAACTTTGGAACCTTCCAATCATGGAAAGCTGCAGCAGAATCAGCTTCAAATATAGGATTCAAACACAGGGTTCTTGAAGCTGATAGAAATGTACTGGAATCTGCTGTTGATACCATAATTAAGGATGGTTTTCCCAACAACGGCATAAACCAGATACACCTTCACGCACTTGAATTAGCTTCTTCAAACTACCATCTCATTGCAGATGGAACTAGACGTGATGATCGGGTTCCAAAACTCAACATCAACCAGATACAGAGCTTTGAAGACAGAAATCATGTTCAGTACATGACTCTGGCAGGTTTCGGTCATAAAACGATAGAAGACCTTTCAGAAAGACTTTTCACAGTTAAAAAAGAGTTAACAAGCATGGAGAATAATTCTGATTATGAGATTGAAATAAGGCACATGATAGGAGAACGTGAAGGAGAAGAAGCCGCATTTAACATATTCCCTGAACATGTGCAATCAAGAGTAATAGGATGGAGAGAAAATGAGTAGAAACAAACCATTAGCTAAAAAATTAAGACTCGCAAAAGCAGGCAAACAGAACAGAAGAGTGCCTCTATGGGTCATGCTTAAAACATCAAGAAAAGTAAGGACTCATCCAAAAATGAGACAATGGAGAAGAAGTAAGGTTAAAGCATAGGAGGATTAACCAATGGAAAGAGTCTACGTTATCCCATTAAGGGATGTGAAAAAAGTACCAAGGACCATAAGGTCCCCACGTGCAATAAGATACATTAAAACATTCTTAGAAAAACACATGAAATCTGATGACATAAAATTAGATTCCTCTGTCAACGAAAAAATTTGGGAAAGGGGGATCCAGAAAATACCTCCACGGATAAAGGTCAAAGCAACAAAAGAAGAGGACGGTTCTGTGTCAGTCACCCTAGCTGAATAGGTGTGGGCTTATGATAAGAAGAATCAACATGGGCGGAAGCCCAAACCTCGGAGTTGCATTATCCGTAACAGATAAAGTTGTAATAGCTCCCCAGAACATTCAAGATGGAATGGTGGACCTCATAATGGAGTGTTTAGATGTTCCAGTTATTAAAACTCCAGTGAGTGGGAGCAACCTTCCAGGGGCATTAACCTGCGGTAACTCAAATGGATTCATAGTTTCGAAGTATGCATTCGACAGTGAAATAGAAGCAATAAAAGCATCTGGAGTTGAAGTTGAAAGGATACCTGACAGACTCACAGCAGTTGGTAACATAGTCCTTGCAAACGATTTCGGAGCACTTGTAAATCCATTACTATCTGATAAATCAGTTAAGTTAATTGCAGATGTCCTTGATGTTGAAGTTCAAAGGGGAACTATAGCAAACTTTAAGATCACAGGATCTGTTGCAGCTGCAACAAACAAAGGAGCTTTAGTACATCCTTCCACAACTCAAGAAGAAATGGAAGTAATTGAAAAGGTATTAAACGTTCCTGCAGATGTTGGAACCGTAAACAGTGGAACACGACTTGTTGGAGCATGTACAGCTGCAAATTCCAATGGTGTTATTGTTGGTCTCAACACAACAGGTCCAGAACTTGCAAGAATAGAAGAAGCATTCGGTTTTCTTGAGGGATACTTATGAAGACAAAAATATTTAGAATTCAGGGAAAATTCATGATGGGCAACAACTTAAAACCTTTCACAAGGGAGTTAAAAGCCATAAGTGAAGATGACATACGCGAAAAGATATACTCAGAATTTGGAAGCAAACACAGGATAAACAGGAAAAAAATATTCATAGATAAAATAGCTGAAATCACAGAAGAAGAAGCTATAGACCCTTTGATAAAAGATTTATCCCGTGAGTGATCCACATGGAAGATAAACAAAGGCTTCAAGCGTTAGTAGATGAGCTCAACATGTATCAGAGTCAGGCAGAGCTCTTACAACAACAAATTGAAGGCTTAAAAGCTACAATAACAGATATCACAATAGCAAAAGATACATTAAAAGCTATAAATGGTAAAGATGACACTGAAACAATGGTACCGATAGGTGCAGGTTCCTTTGTCATGACTGAACTTAAAAATACTGATGAAGTTGTTGTAAGTCTTGGAGCTGGCGTTGCTGTTAAAAAGAAGATAGCTGACGCAGAAGAAACCCTTGAAGACCAGAAGAAGGAACTTGAAGGAGTCATGCAGAAGATGAATTCAGACCTTCAGAAGATCACAGAGTACATAATGAAGAAGAGTCCAGAGGCTGAAGCCCTGCTCCAGAAAGTTGAAGGCCAAGTAGGGGTGTGAACACCACTTGTTTGAATCACTTAAAAAGAAGCTTTCAGGTACAGTAGGAAAGATCTCAGATAAATTTGCAGAAGAAGAGATTCCTGAAGATGGAATAGAAGAGAAGGTTGAAGCTAAAAGTGAAGCTTCAAGAACTACAGAGTCTTCTGTAACTGGTTCTGAGGTTCCTTCTGAAGAAAGTTCTTTATTAAATGAAGAAAAAACTTCTACAGAAGAAAAGTCTGCAGAATCTGAGGAAAAAACCCCCAAAAAATCAGGTTTAATGGGATTTTTAAGGGGTAAAAGTTCTTCTGAAGAAAAAGATGAAACAGTTAGTGAATCTACTGAATCTCAAGTTTCATCTGAAACTGATACTTCAAAGTTTGATTCAACATCCTCTGAAACTCATGATAAAGTAACTGAAGAAACGGAAGATAAGTCAGGCATACTCTCATTCGTAAGCCACAAAACCATTTCAGAAAAGGATATAGATGATATACTATTCGAACTTGAAATGGCCCTTCTTGAAGGGGATGTGGCTCTTGAAGTTGCAGAAACAATTGTGAACTCCGTTAAAGAAAATCTGGTGGGTCGCAAGATCCGGAGAAGAAATGATGTGGCAGATTTCACAAAAGAAGCTCTTAAAACTGCTATTTCTGAGATTTTAGATGTTGAAAGTCAGGATATAAACGAACTTCTTGGTAAGAGTCGTGAAACTGGTGAACCACTTAAACTAATGTTTGTGGGAATCAATGGAACCGGTAAAACCACAACCATAGCCAAAATTGCAACACACTTCATTGAAAAGGGTTACACTCCAGTTATAGCAGCTGCCGACACTTTCAGAGCAGGTGCCATTGAGCAGATAACTCACCATGCCGATAAAATTGGTGTTAAAATCATAAAACACCAGAAGGGTGCAGATCCCGCTGCAGTTGCCTTTGATGCAGTTGCACATGCACGTGCAAAGGGAAAAGAAATGGTTCTTGTAGATACAGCAGGGCGTATGCAGACCAACACCAATCTCATGGATGAGATGAAGAAGATAAAACGGGTTATAAAACCTGATATGATCATATTCGTGGGTGATGCACTGACAGGAAATGATGCAGTGGAACAGGCACGAAAATTTGATGAAGCAGTTGGAGTTAATGGAATAATTCTCACCAAAGCAGATGCAGATGCTAAAGGTGGTGCAGCACTTTCCATAGGATATGTTATCCATAAACCAATACTATTTTTAGGTTTAGGCCAGAGTTATGGTGATATAATGGAGTTCAAACCTGAATGGATGGTTGAACAGATCTTCGGTGAGTAACACCCTTAAATTCACCTTCAATTAACCTTCACCAAATCATTTTTATAATAACTCTTAAATCATTTAACTTTTAATTTTAATCGAATTATCACGTTCATTTTTTTAATTCACACATTTTTATGAACTCTATAACTATAAAATATTCTAATTGAACATCTCTCCCCTTAAATCAGGGCCCAATCCCTTCTACATATTAATTTACCCATGGAAAGTGTTATTAAAGATGGTGTTTAACATGGAATTGGGGGTGCAATACTTGGAAGACAGGATCATGTCTCAAGGGTATGTTGAAAGGTATGGATTAAATTTTTTTTGTGATGAAAATAATTTTAGGTCCATTTACCGTTCAGGATTACTGGATTTTATGGACAGTGCAGTTATTTACATTGATAAGAACTTCTTTATAACCTACTGGAACCTTGCAGCGGAGAAACTGTATGGATGGGCAGCTGAAGAGGTTGAAGGTAAGAATATGGATATCTTGTTCTGCAATCAATTCGATGCAGAAAAGAAGAAGAAGTTTATGAATAAAATGCTTAAAAATGGGAGATTTGATTTTAAGATCACCCATAAAACCAGGGATGGAAATGTTATAATTATAAATTCCAGAATAATTCCAATCAAATGTATGGAAACCATTAGAGGTTACTTGGTTATTAACAATCCCCTAGGTCTTGATGATTTTAGGGCGGATATTAAGAAAAATTACAACATTGTAAAAACTATTTTTGAAAACACCACAGATTCAATTTACCTCAAGGATCTCAATGGCCATTACATCATGATCAACAAGGCAGGATCAGCTGTATTTGGCAAAAAACCAGAAGAAGTAATAGGATTAGGTGACAGACAACTTTTTCCTGATACGGAGGCAGAGGCAATTATTAAATGTGACAAGGAGCTCATGGAAGGTGGGGAAACCCGAACCTTTGAAGAAACTGTTCATTCCATTGGAACTCCAAAAACTTATCTTTCAACTAAGGGGCCCTACAGAGATTCAAAGGGTAATATAAAGGGTTTATTTGGAATATCAAGAGATATAACTCCTATTAAAGAAGCAGAAGAAAACATGGCATACAAAGCATTGATGCTCAGCCAGGTGAACGATGCAGTGGTCATGGTTGACAATGAAAAGTGTATAACTTACTGGAATAAAGGTGCAGAACTTATATACGGCCTAAAATCTGGGGAAGTAATGGGAAAACCTCGTGAAGATATATATAAATGGTCCACCAGTGAATCTGAACGATCTGCCTACCAAAAATTGGAAAAAAATGGTTACTGGCATGGTGAGAATGCTCATGTCCGATGGGATGGTAAGAAGATTCATGCTGAAACAACCCTAAGCACCATAAAAAATGAGAACAATGAAAAAATAGGTATTCTTGCAGTGATAAGGGATGTTACAGAAAGGAAGTACCTAGAGAAGAAATTAACTGAAAGTGAGGAAAGGTACAGAATAATGGTTGAAAAAGCCAAATCTGGAGTTTTACTCATTGGATCAAGGGGCCATATAAAATATATCAATAAAAAAATGGCTGAAATGTTAGGTTTCAAGGCTCAAGAAGTGTTCAATCGGAATATATTTGAATTAATTGATGATAAAACCCTCAGAACCTTTAGAAATCATTTTAAACTGGATAAGGGAAATCCATTTGAGGTGAAATTCACAAGGAAGGATGGTTCGTATCTATGGGCTCTGGTTTCTACTAAAACCCTTTTTAAGGATAACAATGAATATATGGGTTCCATTTTAATCTTGAATGATATAACGGCCCGTAGAGATGTGGAAAAATCACTGATGAATGCAATGCTTGAAAAGGATAGAAATTTCAAGTTAATAGTTGGTAACATGGCTGAAGCATTGAAGCTTTTAATGAAACAGGAGTACTCTGAGGACTACGATAGGGAGTACACATGAGGTATGTGAAGTTACAAAGTCCTACTTCACCCCACCAAACACAGCAAATCCATACCACTTCCAGACAACATCCACGTGTTCAAATCCAGATTCCTGAATCCAGCGCATATGTTCCGCAATGGTTGCAGGAAAATCCTCAGCTTCATGTTTTGGCAGCCATTTATCCACAACCTCATCTTCACTGAGGCTTTCCAGCATGTGTTCCGTCCATTTACTGTTGTTTAAGTCCTCAAGATATTCATTTGCACCCAGAACAGTGTCTGCATTGTAGAAAACTCCTTCATCCTTCAGGCAGTCATGGATCTTGCGATAGATCTCCTGTTTTTCACCTTCAGATGACAGGTGGTGCAGGGCCAGGGAGGAAACCACAACGTCATATTCAGCTCCAAATTCGATTTCACGGAAATCTCCGGTGTAATACTGAATATCACCATAATTTGAGAGTTTGTGCTGTGCCATTTTAATCATGCCCTCTGCAAGATCAACACAGCTTATCCCAGCATTTGGAAATCTTTCCTTAACTGCCCTTGAAATATTACCTGTGCCACAGCCAAGATCAAGAACCTTAATTGGTTTGGAACTTTTGAAGGGAAGTGCTGATATCATGAAACCTATCATATCGTTGTAGAATGGTATGAGTTTGAGTATGGTACTATCAAATTCTTCAGATTCTTCTTCGAAGTGTTCCTTAACATCATCCATTTTTTCTAGCCTCCATTGAAAATTTCAGTTTAAAATTTTTATTTAAATCCCAGTTCATTTGTTGTTCAATTTGAACCACTTTCAATTTAAATTTTCAAATTTACATATACTACTTCAACTTCAGAATTAATAATAATGTGTTTAAAAAACTGCAGGAATCAAAAGATCAATATCAAAAAAATATCAATTTGATGGAGTTAATAATAATTATAGAGAGGTAAATGAAATGTTAGGTGAAAAAGAACTTATAAAATTGTTTCCAGATTTCAAAGAACTTGTACAGCCCTCAGGGATCGATCTGAGGCTTGATGAGGTTTTCAGGCAGACAGGGCCTGCTTCACTCATTGACAACCAGAAGGATCTGCCTGAGCTTGAAAAGCTCGAACCCCCAATTTACACATTAAAAGCTAAAACAGCATATCTTGCAACAATCGATCGTAAAATAAAAATTCCAAAGGGATGTTCAATGCTTTACCTGCCAAGATCCACCCTTCTGCGTTCATTCGTGTCTGTTCACACTGCAGTTGGTGATCCTGGGTTCTATGGAACCCTCCAGTTCATGTTATACAACTACGGAGAATTTGACTACACCCTAAAACAGGGCGAGAGAATAGCTCAGGGCGTGGTTTTTGATGTCACAGGATCCGGTGAGTACAACGGAAGTTACCAGGAAAAAGAAGACTGAAACATCATCCTTCATCCACTTTGAATTATTTAACTTTTTTTATATTTTTTTCTAAAATCAGTATTTTTTGTGCATTGTTCCGGGTTACATCTGTTATCAACTTAATATCCTTAATCTAACTCCCTGATTTCTTTTGGTTCATTCAAAGGCCTTTTGAAGTTCTGAAACAGCTTCTGGGTTGGCAAGTGTACTCACATCTCCAACATCTTCCCCCTTCACAATAGCCTTTATCACCCGCCTCATTATCTTACCTGAACGTGTTTTTGGGAGGTCAGAAACGATTTTAACAATTGAAGGACTTGCAACTGGTCCAATTTCTATTTTAACATGATCTTTTAAGACTTCCTGAAAGTTTTTCAGGTTCTCACGGGTTTCCTTAAGAACTACGAATGCACATATCTCTTCACCCTTCAGAGAGCTTGGTCTGCCTACAACAGCAGCCTCTGCAACTGCATGATGGCTTACAATGGATGATTCAACTTCAGCTGTGCTTATCCTGTGTCCTGCAACGTTCAGTACATCATCCTCCCGTCCCTGGATCCAGAAGTAACCATCCTCATCACGGCGTGCAACATCACCGCTCAAATAAACTCCTGGGAATTTGCTCCAGTACGCATCAACGTACCGTTCATGGTCTTTGTAAAGTGTTCGAAACATTGAGGGCCATGGAGACTTTATAACCAGATGCCCACCACCACTTTTGAGTGATGTACCTCTGTCATCAACCACATCTGCATCTATGGTTGGGAATGGTTTGACTGCAGACCCTGGTTTGAGTGAAGATATTGGCAGGGGTGTTATGAGGTGCATTCCTGTTTCTGTCTGCCACCATGTGTCCATTATGGGACATTTTCCCCCACCTACATGTTTGTGGTACCAGATCCATGCTTCAGGGTTTATGGGTTCTCCAACACTTCCAAGAAGTCTCAGGGAACTTAGATCATATCTGGCAGGCCATTTTTCCCCAAATTTCATGAACATCCTCACAGTTGTTGGGGCGGTGTAGAGAACTGTCACACCATGGTTCTGTACCATCCTCCAGAACCTTCCTGGATCAGGATAGTCAGGTGTTCCCTCGTAAAGCAGGGAAGTCACTCCCATGAGGAGTGGGGCATAAACTATGTAACTGTGGCCTGTGATCCATCCAATATCAGCAGCACACCACCAAACATCACTATCCTTCAGGTCAAAAACGAACTTCAAGGTTGCATAAATTCCAACGGAGTATCCTCCATGAACATGAAGAACTCCCTTGGGTTTTCCTGTGGTTCCAGAGGTGTAAAGAATGAAGAGAGGATCTTCAGCATCCATGACTTCAGTTTTGCATTCATCATCCATTTCAGTGATGGCTTCATGCCACCAGACATCCCTTCCTTCCTGCATTGGTACATCAAGACCTTCATGTTCCACAACAACGACTTTTTCTATGGTGGGTGTTTTGGGGAGTATGGTGTCAACTGCTTCCTTTAATCTTATGACCTTTCCCCTTCTTTTAAAACCATCTGCAGTGATCGCAACATGTGATCCTGCATCGTTTATTCTATCTTTAAATGCCTTTGCCCAGAACCCTGAAAAAACCACTGAGTGAAGTGCCCCAATCTTGGCACATGCAAGCATGGCTATGGGAAGCTCTGGGATCATGGGAAGATAGATACTCACAACATCCCCCTTACTGACTCCAAATTTTTTCAGGGTATTTGCAAACAGGTTAACCTCCCTGTAAAGTTCATGATAGGTTAAAGTACGGATCTCACCAGATTCTCCCTCCCAGATGTAGGCAGTTTTATCTTTAACTGGGCCTTTGGCATGTCTGTCAAGGGCGTTGTGGATCACGTTGAATTTACCCTCTAAAAACCATTCTGCATTGGGAGGATCCCATTTAACTGTCTTTTCATAGGGTGAGAACCATTCAAGTTCTCCTGCAAGTTCGTCCCAGAACCAGTCTGGGTCCTGGGCTGCAGCTTCAAGCAGTTCATTGTAACTGGATAAACCATGTTTCAACATCCACTCATGAATGTTACTTTCATCTGAAATTTCCTTTGAAGGCTTGAATATCCTTTTTTCATCTAAAAGAGTATCTAATTTCCCTGGCATCTTAAGCACCACCCAAGTATCCATCAAGAAAATGTTTCAGTCATTAATAGAATACTTCATGTGAATCCATGTTGAGTTCAGGAATTTTATCATCCATTGGAACATAATTCTAAGTACTGTTATCTATTTTGGAACATAATAATTTAATCCACAAATTTGTCCCTATTTATATGGGATGGATTTAATAAAACGAACTTACAATATAAATGGTGATGAAAAATAAAGCGATGAGATGTGCAGATGCCCTTGTGGAGTTACTAGAAAAAAATGGGGTGAAATTTATTTTTGGACACCCTGGAGAGCAGATACTTCCATTCTATGATGCTCTGCGCACATCCAAAGTAAGGCACGTACTCATGCGTCATGAGCAGGGTGCGGCACATGCAGCAGATGGATATGCAAGATCATCTGGAAGTATGGGGGTGTGCCTTGCAACTGCAGGTCCTGGAGCTTTAAATCTTACAATGGGTGTTGCAACGGCTTACAAAGATTCCGTGCCCATGCTGGTTATAACTGGGGATGTTCCACGAAAACTAAGGGGTAAAAATGTTTTTCAGGACATAGACACCTGCAGGGTACTTGAACCTTTAACACTCAAAACCTTCGATGCAAAAAATCCTGAGGAAGCTGTAAAGGGACTTAAAACGGCAATTAAAATGTTTGAAAATGGTTTAACAGGGCCTATTCATTTAAATTTACCAAAAGATGTTCTGGAAGAGTCAGTTAACGTATCATCCTTTGAAGAACTTGTAAATGAAGACATAAAACTCAGCATAAAACTCCAAAATGAAAAAACCATGGATAAATACATATCCAAAGCAATAAAAAGCATTGAAAACTCCCAAAGACCCCTCATACTTGCAGGTGCAGGTGTAATATGGGCAGATGCTGTTTCAGACCTTAGAAATTTTGCAGAGAAAAACAAAATTCCAGTTGCAACAACCTACCCTGGACGGGGAGCTTTACCTGAAGACCATCTCCTCTGCCTGGGAATGCTGGGTACACGTGGAACTGAAGCATCCAACTTTGCAGGAAAAAACTGTGATGTCCTCCTAGCTTTGGGATGCAGACTATCAGAACGCACACTCCATGGAATTGGAAAAACGAAGATAATTCATGTTAATACAGATGATGATGTGTTGAGGGGTGATTTAAAGATTCATGGAAATGTTTCAGAATTTCTGAAGGCAGTGCATGACTTTGAAATTCAGGATACAGGTGAATGGATTTCAAGGATAATGGAACATTCCAATGAATATGATATCCAAACGGATCAGGATGATGTTCCATTAAAACCTCAAAGGGCTATTAAAGAGATCATAAATGCATCAGAGGATGCAATTATGGTTAATGATGCAGGAACCCACACAACCTGGGTAACACTTCTTAAAAAGGTCAAAGAACCTGGAACGCTCCTATTTTCAGGAGGTTTTGGTCCAATGGGCTACGGAGTTCCAGCAGCAGTTGGTGCCGCATTTGCAAATCCAGATAAAAATGTGGTTGTGGTTGTGGGGGATGGAGGATTCCAGATGACCCTCCAGGAACTTGCAACAATTTCCCAGCACAATCTAAAGGTAGTGATATGTATAGTAAACAACAGTTCCCTTGGAATAATAAAACAGTGGCAGAAACTCCACTACGATGGGCTGTATGAGGTTGAACTTGAAAATCCAGATTTTTTAGAGATCGCCAGGGCCTACAGGATGGATTCTGAACGTGTGGATTCTCCAGGAGAGGCGTTTAATGCCGTTAAAAGAGGTTTTAAGGAAATGCCCTACCTGATCGAAGTGATCGTGGACACTGAAGAGGGAATACCACTTCCAAAGGTGATAAAATGAAGGTACTACTCATAAATCCTCCCTACAACTCATCGAAGTACAAATTCATAGGGCTTGTAGCCCCACCACTGGGCATAGCCTACATAGCAGTTGTAATCGAGAAAAAAGGATTTGATGTATCAATAATAGATGCTCCAGCACTAGAAATGGATCATGAAACCCTTAAAAATGAGATTTCAAAGCATTCACCAGACATAGTGGCCATAACCTCCGTAACACCAACCATATCCAGTGCACTTAAAACAGCTGAAATTTCCAAGGAGATCTGCCCAGATGCAGTTGTTGTACTTGGAGGGTACCATCCAACCTTCACTTACAGCCAGCTTTTGAAACTCGACTGTGTTGATGTGGTTGTGAGGGGTGAAGGTGAATACACCATGCTTGAACTTGCTGAGGCAATTGAAGCTGGACGGGATCTCAAGGAAGTCCAGGGTATAGCATGTGAAAACTTCACAGCACCACCAAGGGACATAATTGAGGATCTGGACACACTTCCATTCCCTGCAAGGCATTTACTTCCAATGGATCACTACAAAGTGCTCAACATGAAACTACCAATTGGAACACTCATATCTGGCAGAGGATGCCCATACACATGTTCATTCTGTGCATCATCAGCAATGCACGGTCACAAACTTCGCATGCGCTCAGCAGGTAATGTTCTGGATGAGATGGAGCATTTGGTTAACGATCATTCAGCTGAGATGCTGGCCTTCATGGATGACACCTTCACCATCAACAAGAAGCGTGTTCATGAGATATGTGACGGTAAAATAGAAAGGGGCATGGACAACTACTGGGGAGCCACAGCACGTGTTGATACCTTAAATGAGGAACTGCTCCTTAAAATGAAGAAATCAGGATGCATAACCCTGTTTTTAGGTGTGGAATCTTCAGATCAGCAGTCACTGGATCAGATGAACAAGAGAACAACTGTTGATAAGATAAAAAGAGCATTTGAACTCACAAGAAAACATGATATTCGAACCGTAGCTTCTGTGGCTCTTGGAATGCCTGGAGACACCCGTAAAAGTATAGAGAGAACCATAAAATTTGTCAGGAATTTGAATCCTTCTTATGCAATATTTTCACTTGCAACCCCCTACCCGGGTACAGATTTCTACATGAAGGTTGCAGGACGCGACCTCCTGAAGACAGATGACTGGTCCAAGTACAACCTCCTGAGCCCTGTGCTTGAAACAGTTGACTGCTCACGGGAAGAGCTTAAAAAACTCCAGAAAAAAGCCTTCAGACAGTTCTACCTCAGACCACGTTATATAGTTCAGCAGACAATTATGGACGGGCCAATACTTCTTAAAACCATTCCTGCAATATTGAAAAGCGTTAAGATGTAGCTAAAACCGGAAAATTAACATTAAAAATCATATTAAATATTTTTAACTATTTTTTGCAATTGTTTTAATAAATAATTTTAAAAAGAGCTTTAAAAAGGATTTAAATTTAATTATTTCTTCATTAAATGAATAATAAAAAATAAAAAAGAAGTTAGGATTTAAAAGGATTTACAGCCCAGATAAGTATCTGCAACTGCTGCTACTCCCTCTCCTAATGCAATATTGAATCCGAGTTCTTTTAAGGTCATTTCAAGGGCAGATATTGTTGTTAATATTTCCCTGTGGGTTATGTTACCCATGTGGCCAATTCTGAAGACATTGCCTTTGAGGTGGTCCTGACCGCCTGCAAGTTCTATATGGTACTTGTTACGCATTGTACCCCTCATGTCTTTGTCTGTAACGCCTTCAGGCATTTTTATTGCTGTAACTGTGTTGGATGCTGCATCGTCCTGTGCAAACAATTCCAGTCCAAGGGCTTTTACACCAGCTCTTGTGGCTTTTGCAGCCATTTTATGCCTTATAACTCTTTCTTCAAGACCTTCTTCCATGATAATATTTAAAGCTTCACGCATAGCATACATCAATGATACTGATGGTGTGTAAGGTGTTTCTGGAGGTACTTTGTCTCCGCTTTTTCTGTACTTCTTCATGTTGAGGTAGTAGGTGCTTGTCTCTGTTTTATCAACAACATTCCAGGCGTCGTCACTTAAAGTTATTGCTGCCATTCCTGGTGGGGCTGCAAGACATTTCTGGGAGCCTGTAACACAAATATCAATACCATAACCATCTACAAATACATCGTCCCCTCCAAGGGATGAAACAGTGTCAACAACGTACAGAGCATCATAATCTTTAACTATCTTACCAACTTCATCTATTGGGTTTGCTACCCCAGTTGAAGTTTCATTGTGAACAATTGTCACGGCTTTAATGTCTTCTTCCTCATCGAGGATGTATTTAACATCTTCAGGATTAACAGCATGTCCCCATTCAACGCTAAGTTCAGTAGGACTTCCTCCATGGGCTTCGGTTATCTGCATGAATCTCTCTCCGAATTTTCCACCCACTATGTTAAGGACCTTGTCCCCTTTTTCAACGATATTTCCAACTGCGGCTTCCATTGCGGCTGTTCCAGAACCTGTTATCAAATATGAATCATTTTCAGTCTGGAAAACCTCTGACATCATCTCGTTGGTATCCTTCAGGATTTCGCCGAACAAAGCGCTCCTATGGTTCACTATGTTCTCTGACATGGCTTTCAAGACTCTCGGGGCAACCCTGGTAGGTCCCGGTATCATCAGCAACGTCTCATACATCTAAAAAACCTCCACTTTCTAAGAACTTTATTTATATTTGTTTTAACAACTTGTAATATATGAATCTTGATATATGGTTTCAATGGTATAAATGTATATTGGAGGCATTCGGCTTCGATAAAAACATGGATGAAAGATCCGCAGAAACACTGAACAAAATCCTGGACAAACAGAAATGCCTGAAACCCAATGAAATTCCAGTCAAACGGAAGGTAATAATCTTTGGAGCAGGCCCATCCCTCAAAAGGAATCTAAAAGAACTTAAAAATCAGGATCTAACAGATTTCACCCTTATATCTGCAGACGGTGCAACAACGGCACTAAGAGAGGAAGATATAATTCCAGATATAATAGTAACGGATCTGGACGGTAAAATAGGGGACATACTCCATGCAAACAGCAAAGGATCTGTACTGCTTGTTCATGCCCATGGAAACAACCTGGAAAACATAGAGAAGTATGTTCCCGTCCTTAAGAATGTTCTGGGAACAACCCAGAGTGTTCCACTTGAACATGTTCATGATTTTGGCGGCTTCACAGATGGGGATCGTTGTTTGTTCTTTGCAGTTGAAAGGGGTGCAGAACTCATTGTACTTGCAGGTATGGACTTTGGAAAGATCGTTACCAAGTACTCAAGGCCAGACATAGCATCAGATGAGGGTGCAGCCGATGAAGTAAAAGAATTGAAACTTAAATATGCAAAGGAACTCGTTGAATGGGCTGCAGAGAATGAAAACATTGAAATAGTGACAATTTCCGGTGGAGAGAAGGTTAAGGGTGTTTTAAGGGTGGATTTCAGGGATATTAATTGATTTTTTCCATTTTTGTTTTCTAATTTTTATAAATAGTTCTTATACTCATTTTAAGGTTCTATAATTTATTTGAAGTGTAGAGTAATGCCACTGATCTAGCAAGATACATGTAAAAACAGGGAATTACAATTAAAAGCATCAATCCTTGTCCTATAGGGAATATATTACTTAGTGCCAGTAGGATTAAATAGAGGATTCCAGTTATTATGTACCAAATTATAAGGTTTTCCCATCCTATATTTGAGATTTTATTGATTATTTCATGAAATTTGAAGGCTGCACTGATTTTACTGTTATTATTTGCCATATTTGCTATTGCTATTGCAATTGTTGGAATAATTAGGATCATGTACACAATTGTGATAGAACCCCAAATCGTGGTCATGGATATATTAAATAAAATCGGGGCAAGATTTCCGATTCCCTGAATAATTACGGACTCTAAAACCTCTAAAAATATACCAACAACTGTTAACCCTGTACTTCCATAGGTTAATGTAAGTTGATGGGGATGAAACTGCAGAAAATATTATAAACAGAATAACAGGGATTAAATAGACAATACCAACTACCAGCACTTTAAGACCAACTAGGAACATGTTTACCCAATCATCAAAAGCTGGAAGTTCCACTATGCCGAGTAAGGAAGTTTTTATGATTCTAAACGCGTAACCATATGCCAATAAACCAAACATCAATCCAATTATGCCTAAAAGACCCATTTCAGCAATGTTTCTAATGGTTATTATGTTATCTGTTATTACATAGCTACTGATAAATAGGATAATTCCCAGTATCAAAATTTTCTTCCAGTCTGAGAGGGGATACTTCAGAGAATCCCTCACTATAAATTTAATATCCATAATTTCAACCTCCCACTAAATTTTTTAATCGCGATATACTGAGATCTTGTAATATTGCACATATTCTAATCTAAGGAAGTAATATTTAACGGTTTAGGGGAGAAGGATTCCATTAGATTTGTGTAGTAAATTATAAATAGAGATCAAAAGACCATGGGCATGAATTCCTGCAGTAAACGATTTAAAAGGAAAATCCGGTTCTACAAAAAATATAAAACGTTTTAAAATTGAACCCTTTAATGAAAATCAAAAAAATACTAAATTTTTATTATAAAACATCTAAAATTTTTTGCAATGTTTTTTTACCAGAGATTAAAACCACAATTTTTATTATTGAAGCCACAAGATAGGATACCATGGGTATACAAGACATTCTTCTTTATGATGAGACAATATTCAGGAATATAGATGCTTTTAATCCAGATTACGTCCCTGAAAATTATATTCACAGGGAATCCCAGATGGAAGCACTGGCAATATGTTTAAGACCTGCACTTAGAGGTGGAAGGCCTGTCAACACAGTTGTTTTGGGTTCTCCTGCAACAGGTAAAACAACTGCAATAAACAAAATATTCGACATGGTGGAGGGAACCTCAGACAGGCTTGTTTGTGTCTACGTTAACTGCCAGCTTCATACAACGCGTTTCAACATATTTTCTCAGATTTACAACAAACTCTTCGGGCACATGCCCCCTGAAACTGGTGTTCCATTCTCTAGGATCTACGGAAAGATAATGAAGCACCTTAGGGATGAAGACAAAACCCTGGTTGTTGCACTGGACGATGTGAACTACCTCTTCCACAGTAAAAATGCAAATAAGATATTCTATGATATACTTAGGGCCCATGAAGAATTTAAAGGTGTCAGAACAGGAGTATTTGCAATCCTCTCAGATATAGAGTTCCGTTACATGCTGGATAAAAACGTTAACTCTGTTTTCATACCTCAAGAAGTTATATTCGATCCCTACTCACCCAGTGAGATGAGGGACATACTCAAGGATAGGATAAAAGCAGGTTTTTATCCTGATGTGATATCCGATGATATCCTTGATATGATAGTGGAGCAGGCATCGTCTGCTGGAGATTTAAGAATTGGAATAGATCTTTTAAGGGTCAGTGGAAATTTTGCAGAGGCAGATGCCTCAAAGATCATCGAGAAAAAGCATGTGCTTGAAGCAATGAAGAGCACGGGTTCTGTGAGTCTTAAAAGTACCCTGAAAACATTATCAGATGATGAAAAAACGCTTCTGAAGGTTATAGCTGAATCTGGAGAGGATGATCTGATTGCAGGTGACATCTACAATTCCTTCAAGATACGAACCTCAACAAGCTATGCTTCATTCGACCGCACCCTTAACAAACTCGAATTCTTAAGGTTGATAGACACAAAATTCACAGGTAAAGGTGTAAAAGGTAATTCACGCCTGGTAATATTAAGATTTAACCCTAAAGAGATAGAAAAATGTTTAAAAAATGTTGGGGCATGATCTAGGCACCTATAGGTATGTTGGAGTTGGGGCATGCAGCCACACAGAGTATGCTTGTTATCAGAACAACCATAACAAAGCATAGAAATATGCATGACCTTAAATCAAGGTAGTTTAGGCCGAGGTATTCAAAAACGTTTGATCTTTTTTTAAGGTTGGGTACTGTAGGTTTCCCATAAATTCTCTGCATTTTTTAGTTCCTCCTTCTGTATTTATAATGATACTCGTGCTGGAACTTACTTAAAGGAAGAGATGGAGAGCGCTTGATAAGTAATTGTATTCATGAGAAAGCTGTTTCAAAGGCGTCCACAAAAAATCCTACAAAAATTTATATCCTAACGAAAAAATACTAATTTATTAGATCGTTAGGGATACAAATTCATCAGTTGAAATAGGATCACTCAGATGATCAACAGAAATTTCTCCCCTATTTTTAAAAGATTTAAGAGGTTAAACTGTGGAAATTAAAGATAATAATAAGTCCAACTCTCATCCATCACTAAAATTTGAATTTTTTGATGTAACTGCAGATGTTGGGTACAGGGCATATGGAAAAACCCTTAACCAGGCATTTGAAAATGCTGCACTTGCAATGTTTGAGGTTATGACAGACACCAACCACATAAAACCTGAGCTCCTGAGGAAGATCACTTTAAAATCAGAAGATGAAGAAGCACTGCTCTATGACTGGCTTTCAGAACTCCTGTTTTTCCACGACTCAGAGTACCTGGTTTTCTCCAGATTCAACGTTGAGATCAGTGATAAAATGGAAGATGGAGAAAAGGTTTTCCTTTTGGAGGCTGTAGCGGAGGGTCAAGAGTTTGACCCGGATGTCCATGAGAGAAGGGATGAAGTCAAGGCAGCAACCTATCATATGATGGATATACAAAAGAAAAATGGATATATGTTACAGGTCATACTAGATATATAATAGTTCTTGTAAATAGAAAATTTTTATAAAACCTTAATACCAAATATTTAACAGTTATTTTAACCATAAACTCCCTAGAATCTTTTCAAAGGAATTCATGTTAATGGGGAGTGCAGTTAAAATATGATCAGAGGTTTTTAATCCAATTTCGGGGCTCAAATCAATTAAATTCATGAAAATTGTTTAAATAGATTTGTTTAAGTATTATTTCTTTAAAAAAGAATCTACTATTTTGGAGAGTCATATTATGGTCGCAGACGAAAATTTAAGTAAAGTAAGAGATTGTGTATGGGAAATTTCAACCAGCTACAAAAAGGGTATGAGGGTTCCAGGGAGGATTTACCTGGATGATGAGGCCATAAAAACAGTTGAAAAGGGAGCACTGGATCAAGTGGCCAATGTTGCGTGTCTGCCAGGTATCCAGAAATTTTCAATAGGTCTTCCTGACATACACTTCGGCTACGGCTTCAGTATAGGTGGAGTTGGGGCTTTCAGTGCAAGAAATGGAGTTATAAGTCCCGGGGGGGTGGGTTTTGACATAAACTGTGGTGTAAGGCTTGTCAGAACCAACCTCACAGAAGATGATGTTAAACCCCGGATGAAAGAACTTCTGGATACTCTCTTTAGAAACGTGCCATCAGGAGTTGGAAGCAAGGGTAAAATAAGGCTTAAAGAGGGAGAAATCAATGATGTTCTTAACCTCGGTGCAAGCTGGGCTGTTGAAAATGGATATGGCTGGGAATCCGACCTTGAATACCTTGAGGAGAATGGAAGAATGGATGAAGCAGATTCCTCCAAGGTCAGTGACAAGGCCAAGAAGAGGGGAATACCCCAGCTTGGATCCCTTGGATCTGGAAACCACTTCCTGGAAATACAGAGGATGGATGAGATCTTCGATGAAAAAGCTGCAAAAACCTTTGGAATAGAGGAAGGCCAGATAACAGTCATGATCCATTCAGGTTCCAGGGGATGCGGCCATCAAATATGCTCAGACTACCTCAGAACCATGGACAAGGCCTACAAGAAGTACAAGATAAACCTCCCAGATAGACAGCTTGCATGTGCACCTGCAGATTCAGAGGAAGCACAGGACTACTTCCAGGCAATGGCAGCTGCAGCAAACTACGCATGGACCAACAGGCAGATGATAGTTCATTGGGTAAGGGAATCCTTTGAACAGGTCTTCAAACAGGATGCAGAAGACATGAACATGGGAATAGTCTACGATGTAGCCCACAACATAGCCAAGAAGGAAACACATAAAATAAAGGGTTATGATATGGAGCTTTACGTCCACAGGAAAGGAGCAACCCGGGCATTTGGTCCTGGAAGAGAAGAAATCCCAGCAAAGTACAGGGATGTTGGACAGCCAGTACTTTTGCCTGGAACAATGGGAACAGCATCATACGTACTCCACGGTACAGAAACTGCAATGGAAGAAACATTTGGATCAACGGCACATGGTGCAGGACGTTTAATGAGTCGTGCCGGTGCAAAAAGAGAATTCAGGGGAGAAGAAGTTAAAAAACTTCTTGCAGATAAAGGAATACTCATAAGGGCTAATTCCATGCCTGTTGTGGCTGAAGAAGCCCCAGGTGCATACAAAGATGTTGATCAGGTTGTTCAGATTGCCCATGAATCAGGAATATCAAGTCTTGTAGGTAAAATGGTACCACTTGGAGTTGCAAAGGGATAAACTTCAAATCAGTGGACTTAAATTTTTTTATACTCAATAAAAGTGAAATTTTAATCTTTAAATGGAAATCTGAAGGTGCACAGATGATAGGAATAATAGGCGGTACAGGTATATATGAGATAGTTGAGATGGGTGAAGAAATTAAAAACCAGGTTCTTCAAACACCCTACGGTGAATCACCAGAAATATCCATCTTTAAGTTACATGGAAAGACAGTTGCATTCATGCCAAGACATGCAAAGGGCCATGCAAACCCTCCGCACATGATAAACTACAGGGCAAACATATACGCACTTAAAAAGATTGGAGTGGACAGTATAATAGCCACAAATGCAGTTGGATCACTGGATCTATCAATAGGGCCTGGAGATTTTGTTGTGCCCGATGACTTCATAGATTTCACACGTGCAAGGAATGGAACCTTCTACGACACAAGAACTGTACATGTGGATGTAACAGAACCTTACTGCCCCAATTTAAGGAATGCTTTAATATCCTCAGGAGATGTTGTGGATGGGGGAGTTTACGTCTGCACTGAAGGCCCGAGATTTGAAACTCCTGCTGAGGTTAAAATGTTCCAGAAACTGGGAGGTACAGTTGTTGGCATGACTGGCCTGCCTGAATCAGTACTTGCCCGTGAACTTGAAATGTGCTACGCATCAATATGCACAGTATCCAACTATGCTGCATCAATATCACCTGGAAAACTCACCATAGACGAAGTCTTCCAGATAGTGGAGGATAAGCGGAATGAACTAACAGCAACCATAGCAGGTGCACTGGATAAAATATCATCCCAAAGGGACTGTGCATGTAAAGAAGCATTAAATGGTGCTGAAATAGGGAATGGTGGGGATTCAGAGGATCTTTAAATAGCAGTGGCTTCAAATCTTTTTTAAAACTTTAATCTACTTTTTTTAGGAATAATATTTTGAAGCTTCCTTTTTTCAGTTTCTAACTTTAACAATAGTTATTTAATAAATAAATGGAAAACTAAATAATGTACAAAGATCTAAATAACTACTTCAATTCACACCAAATTTTTGAGGATTACATTATTCTCATTAAACTGCCTACTTGGGCAGTGAAATTATAAGGCGATTATCATGTTGAATGATCTGCAAAAAGAAATCATAAAACTCAAAGAAGAGAAAAATGCCACAATACTGGCCCATAATTATCAAACCGGCGATATACAGGAGATAGCTGATTTTATTGGTGATTCTCTGGAGTTATGTATAAAGGCCTCTGAAATAACAGATTCCCAGCTCGTTGTATTCTGTGGTGTTGATTTCATGGCTGAAACAGCTGCAATAATCAACCCAGATAAGAAAATAGTCATTCCTGATAAAAATTCAGAGTGTCCAATGGCCAACATGCTCCCTGTTGAAGAACTTAGGATGGCCAAGAAAAGGTACCCTGACGCAGCAGTTGTGCTCTACGTTAACACCCTTGCAGAGGCAAAGGCTGAGGCAGACATACTCTGCACATCAGCAAATGCTGTTAAAGTTGTTGAAAGTCTTGATGAAGATTTGATACTCTTCGGACCGGATATGAACCTTGCATGGCATGTGCAGCAGCAGGTGGACAAGGAGATAATTCCTGTACCAGAACATGGGCACTGCTACGTTCACAGAATGCTCAGCCTCCATGAAATGCACAATTTAAGGGAGAAGTATCCTGATGCAGATATAATGATCCATCCAGAGAGTGACCCTGAGGTTCAGGAATTTGCAGACTACGTTTTAAGCACTGGAGGTATGATGAGGCACGTTGCAGAATCTCCAAAACAGACCTTCATAGTGGGAACTGAATACGACCTTGTAACCAGGCTCAGAAGGGAAAATCCAAATAAAACAATTATTCCAGCATTAAATGATGCAATATGTGAAAACATGAAGCTCCACACCCTTGAAAAGGTTAAAAACTCCCTCTTAAATGAGGAGTTCCTTGTCACAGTTCCTGAAGAAATAGCCAAAAAAGCAAGAAAAGCAATAGAACGAATGATCGAGCTTTCATAAAAGGGACCATTGAAACTAAGTATAAAACAAGTGTAGAACTAACGAATATACTCAAGAGTTAAATAAAGTGAAATCAAGGACATACGAAACAGCTGTGGTGATGAAAACTTGCGAATTGACCGCCTTGGATTAACAGGAATTGTACTGATAATTTTAGGAGGCATACTCCTTAAAACTGGTTTCATGGACAACGCAGTGGCCACAGTATTCTGGCCCATACTTGAAGGCTCATCTGAAGGTAAAGCCGTGATACTGCTGGTTATGATGGGAAGTCTCCTGCTTTTAAGTTCCCTCATAACTTCAAGCTCCAGACTAAACCCTAAAATCTTTCCTGGAAAATGGTTCAATGGAAGGAGGTACCTTCTAATCTCCCTTGTAACCATGTTCGTTACCTGTGTGGTTGGTTTGCTCATTGAAGTATGGATAAGACTTAAATTCAATGTTTCGTTGTTTACAGTGTTCACTGCCATGAACCCAACCCCCAGCACAACCAGCATAATGCACACCCATGTCTTCAAATCAGTGATTGGATACATGGTGAGTTTGATGGGTGAAACTGCACCCCACCACATAAACACTGGCTTAGCAATTATCCAATACTCTTCACCCTTCGCCTTCCTTGCACTGGTATCCCTACCATTGGCATACATAGCAGGTCTGCTTGCAATGACGGGTATGAGGGATTCATATAAGGTTGTAACCTCATTTGGACTCGCAGTGGCCATCATAGGTATGATGGATGGAGGAATGTTCTCACAGCCATTTCTCATAGGATTTGGTATCCTGCTCTTCATTTACTCTGCAAAAAACAGTTTTTCTCCAAGGACACTGGTCAAACCTGTTCTGATCATATTCCTCATAATTCTTGCAGGGTTTGCAATTGAAATTGGAGGCACCAACACAGATCACTACACACTCACAGTTATAAACCAGCATGAACCAGTTAACATGACCTCATACAACGTTACAGATGTACAGCACATTGATGATAAAACTATTTACACCCTAAAACCTTCTGGAGGAGATAAAGAAATTATTAAGAAGGTTTTTGTTGATTTCAAGGGTAAGGCAGATGGTTCCTTCATGACCTGGAACTTCTACTCTTACGTGTAGGAAATTCTGATCCATAAAATCTAATTCAAGGAGAGTTTCAAACAACCTTACTTTAAATTTAATTAAGGTTGTGCAGGGATCAAGGTTATTTATAGATCTTCAAACACAATTTATAATCCAAGAAGATCAAATCTTTTTTTAATTCAGAAAGAATCAAATCATTCAAGGGAGAACATGAAGCTCAGTATCATCATTCCAACACACAACGAGGAGGAGTACCTTCCAAAACTGTTGGAAAGCATTAAAAATCAAAATTTTCAGGATGACTATGAAGTCATAGTGGCAGATGCAAGTTCCACAGATAGAACAAGGGAAATTGCAGAATCCTACAACTCCAGGGTGGTTGAAGGAGGATTACCTGCTCTTGGAAGAAACAGGGGTGCTGAAGCATCATCTGGAGAATACCTTCTCTTTTTAGACTCTGATGTGATACTCACTGAAGGTTACCTGGAATCTGCACTTGAAGAGTTCATGGAAAACGATCTTGGTATTGCCATCACACAGATGATACCCTTAAGTGACAGCAGAATTGATAAGATATCCCATGATTTTGCCAACTTCTTCATGAGGAGTGTTGAATCCATAAAACCACATGGGGCAGGTTGTTATGGAATTTTAACAAGAAGAGAGCTTCATGATGCTGTTGGTGGTTTTGATGAGGCCATAGACTTTGGAGAGGACACAGATTACATCGAAAAAATTGCAAAGATAAGCTCCTTCAAGGTTTTAAGAAGGCCCAAACTTCTTGTTTCAATAAGACGCCTTGAAAAGGAAGGAAGAAAGGCCATAGCCTTTAAGTACGCTAAAAGCACCATATACCAGTTTTCAGGAAGGAAGATAACAGCTGAAGAATTGGACTACGACTTCGATTACTCCAATGAGAAGGTACTGACCGAGAGAACCACTGGAAAGAAGAGGATCATATACTCACTATGTGGTGAGGGAATGGGTCATGCAATACGCAGTGGAGTTGTAATAAAACACCTATCAAAGAAGTACGATGTTGTTGTTTTTGCAAGCGACAGAGCATATCAATACATCTCAAAAAAACACGACAAAGTCTATGAAATAGGTGGTTTCAACACAGTCTATGAGGACAATAAGGTCAGTAACAGCAAAACATTTGTTAAAGGAATGAAAGGACTTCCAAGTGATCTTAAAAATAATTTAAGACTTATGAATGGTGTAGTTAAGGAGTTCAAACCCCACGTTATAGTATCTGATTTTGAGTTCTATGCAAACCTCCTGAGTAAGATAGTGAAGATACCCCTTATAAGCCTGGACAACATCAGTGTTCTAACACAGTGCGAACTGGATGTTCCCAAAAAATACCGCAGCGACAGGTTAAAAGCTGAAGGAGTGGCATATTCCTTTATAACTTTACCTAAGAAGTACCTCATAACCAGCTTCTTCAGGGCACCCCTTAAAAATCCTGAAAAAGCAGTGATGTTCTCACCCATACTCCGTGAGGAAATACTGAACCTAAAACCGGAAATGGGGAAACATATTCTTGTTTACCAGACGAGCACGTCCAACCTGAAACTTCTGGAGCTTCTGAAGAGGGTTGGAGTTACCTGCATTGTCTATGGGTTCAACGAGGATAAAAAGGATGGAAACCTCCAATTCAAGAAGTTCAACGAGGATGAATTTTACACGGATCTTGCATCATGCAGGGCAATATTAACCAACGGAGGATTCACCCTCATAACAGAGGCTCTTTACCTGAAAAAACCGGTTTTGAGCGTTCCTGTTAAAAAACAGTTCGAACAGATACTGAATGCCCTATACATTGAAAGGTTGGGCTATGGAGAGTTCCATGAGGAACTGGACAGGGAACTATTGATGAATTTCCTGGAAAATCTTGACAAGTACCGGAAGGAGTTGGAAGAATCATACAAACCTGCAGGCAACCAGGAGATACTGGAAGAACTTGAGCGAACCATTGAAAAGTACGCCCTTGACTTTGATTAAACATTCAAATACCTTTTTTTACATAAAATACATAGAAGAAAAACATTTTTATTTGCATGAAGATCCATTTTAATCACAAATAAAAGGGATGATAAATTAGATGCAGTCAAGAAGTGGAGTTGCAAACCTTCCCCTTCATGGGGGACGTGCACCTAAATGGCTTTTTAACCGAATGGTTAAGCTCACAGGGAGCATTGTAGATGTACTGCTCTACGAGTACGATGCCGATGAATTTTTAAGAAGACTTTCAAATCCCTACTGGTTTCAGGCATTCTCCTGCGTCCTGGGATTTGACTGGCACTCCTCAGGAACCACAACAACAACATGTGGTGCCCTTAAAATGGCAATCGATCCTGAAAAACATGGAATAATGGTTGCAGGTGGAAAGGGGAGGGCATCCAGAAAAACACCAGCAGACATAGAAAATGCAGGGGAGATCTTCTCACTACCCACGGGCAGGGTGGAGGAAATGGTCACAGCAAGCAGGTTATCAGCTAAAATAGACAACTCCTGCATCCAGGACGGCTACGGACTCTACCACCACTCATTCATCCTAACTGAGAAGGGAAAATGGGCAGTTGTACAGCAGGGAATGAACCCTGAAACACGCTATGCAAGGCGTTACCACTGGCTTTCTGAGGGAGTGAAGGAATTCGTGGAAGAACCACACAGGGGGATATGTTGCGACAAACCAGAATCAGAAACACTTGACATGACAGCCCATGAAAGCAGTGAAACAAGGGATATGAGTGTTGATCTTATCTGCGACAACCCAGAACACCTGAAAAAATACTTCAAGGACAGAACACCCCTTAAGGAGAAGTCTCAGATGAGCCTGGATTCATACTTCTCTGAATTCAAGATGCCGCGCCACCATCCAGTTCTGGATATGGACTTATCAGACCGGGAATTTGAGGTCTTAAAGAATGCCTGGGAACTGCAGCCTGAAAACTATCAGGAACTGATTTCACTTGGGGGAATGGGACCCAAGAAGATACGCGCACTTGCACTGATATCTGACCTTGTTTACGGATCTGAGCCAAGCTGGAAGGACCCTGTGAAGTACAGCTTCACACATGGAGGAAAGGACGGCTTCCCTTACCCAGTTGACAGGGAGGTTTACGACCACTCAATCTGGACCCTTAAAGAGGCCCTGAACCAGGCCAAAATTGAGGAGAAAGAGAAGTACCATGCTGTTAAACGGTTGGAATCCTTGATTCAGAATGAATAAAATCTAAAATTCACTTTTTTATTGGGCAAGATTTACCCTCTTCTGCCTCAGATATTCCATGTAAACGTAGGCACGTCTGGATATCATTGCACCAAGGGTCATGGTTAAGAAGATGGATGTTAAAACACTGAGGTTTATGTATCCAGTTCCGTTAAGAACATCTTTTCCAAGTATCTTAACTGCTATTATGATGATCCATACTGTCACAGCCAGAATGGATCCCTTGAGAACCATGGATCCATCTTCATGGACTTTTACCTTCATAAGGGAACCTATGCCTATTCCCATGCCCATCCCAACTGCAAGACCTGCGGCCACAAGTGCGAAGGCTGTGATGCTTGAAGATGCGCTGGTGTAAATGGCTGCTCCTGTTACAAGTGTCATGAATACTGGCATCATGAACAGTTTTCTTGCCGGACCTTACGCTCCCGCAGCTGAAGTATGAGAATTATCATGATGATGACGAGAAAGGTCTGATTCATATTGTTGGCATCTGGATAAATCACGGTCATTAACTAAACCTCAAACTAATTTTGGTAAAACAATGGTTTTTTTATAAATGTAAGATGTTTGATGTGATATTTAAACTATTTTCAGTTTTTAAGAAGATGGGTTTAATTAAGTTTTTTTCAGCATCATTTTTATTAAAAATTTACAATTGATTATTTTTACTAACTATTAATTATTTGAATTAAATAATTCAATAAATACATTATCTTTTAACAATTATTATATAAATTTTTTCATTTAATTTAGAATATAAAATATTATATATAATCAATTCAATACTTAACATTAACAAGCATAGGGAGGTATTGAAATTTCTGAAGAAGTGAAGGAAACATCAAGGACGATTGAACTTGTCCTGGGAATGGTAGGTGGAATTTTTGGTATTTTGGGCGGAATATTTGCAGTGATGTTTGGAGTATTCGACTCTGAAATTACAGTTTTAGGAGTAAGCGCAATTTTAGCATCTATATTTGGCATAATAGGTTCTGTACTGGTAATGAAAAACCCAAAGGTAGGAGGAATAGTTCTGATTGTGAGTGCGCTCTGGCTCTTGATCAGCATATCCCTCTTCGGAATTCTCGGAGCGGTACTCATGGGTGTGGGCGGATTGCTCGCGGTAGTGAGGAAATGAAATTTAAATGGAGGAATGAAACATGAAAAAGGTATTTTTAATAGCAGTTGTACTTCTTGTTGCAGCTGTGGTTGCTGTAAGTGGATGTGTGGATTCTGGATCAGACTCCTCAACAGATAACTCTTCTGGAAACACACAGGCTGCATCAAGTGATGCATCTTCAATAACAGTAAACAACCTAGAGGCAAGTGCAGGCTCCTACGGAGACTACGAAGTCACAGCTTCAGTAACACCAACCAAGGATATGGACTACATGGAAATGGTTCTTGTATGGTATGACTCCAGCGGCGCAGTTCTTCAAAAGGATCCCCTTGCATGGAACATCAACAACGCCAAGACCGGACAGACAATAAAGGTTAAAGGAACGTCCTACATCGACACTGGGGAACCAGCAAAGGTGGATGTTATGTTCTTTGACTCAGTCTTCTCAGACGGTGATGAGTCAAGTGCAATATACAAGAAGACCCTCACACTTTAGGGTTTTAACCTATTATTTTTTAAAAAAAGATTTTGATCTAAGGTAACTCAAAAAAAAGGGTTGAAGTTAAGCCACAACTTCAACTGAGACTTTGGCCCTTCTTACAACCCTTTCGGTTGTCCTTCCAAGCACGAGTCTTTCAATTCCGTGTTTACCTGATTTACCCATTACAACCTGGTCAATTCCCTCTTCTTCTATGGTTTTGAGGATGACCTCTGCAGGTTTCCCTCCTTTTATCATGGTTCGGAATTGGATATTGCTGCAGTGTCCACCACATTTTCTTTCTTCCAGGGTTTTTTGGAAGTCTGCAACAGCCTTTTCACCGTCAACCTTTAAACCTGCTTTGATCTGGTTTATGAGTTCATCCTGGGGCAGGGCCCTCAAGTATTCAGTGTCTATCACGTACAAAACAATGATCTCTGCACCTTCTAATTCTGCCATGGCCATGGCCTGTTCTCCAGCTCTTTCAGCCTGTTCTGATCCATCTGTAGGTACCAGTATTCTTTTTCCCACAATAATCACCTACTATCTATCTGAAACTTTATTGTTAATAGATTTTTTGGATAAACTTCTTTTTAACTTCAAAATTTCCCAATTTCCCAATGAACTGAGAATATTATCTGAATTCTATTCCAACTCTCTCTTATTTGGAATTCTTGGAATTTCAGAAGCACCCTTTCCAGATAACTTACCCCTGGCATAGGTTTTTTCACCTTTTTTTGCCTCTTTATCTGTTATGGGTTTTATAAGTGCGTGTTCCATGATGTAGCCCTGTTTCAAGACTTCATCCAGAACTGTCTGGAAATCCTTCCTGGATAATTCTGGATATTCATTTCTTAACTGTTTGTAAAGCCTTTTTTCAAGATAAATTCCATTACGATTTTCTAATAGTTCACAGGCCTTCTCTTCTATCCTGGATAATTCTTCGCTAGAAGTCATTTTGTAACCTCCTTTCTGCCCCTCTTTTCATGGGGTTTGGTTTCAATTAACTTTCTTAAGATATGTTTTTTATGGGGAATATAGGTTTGGTGGGATCAGTTGTTCCATTTCAATGATTAATTGAGATGTAAGTCAGAAAATTTAGAATTATGTTAAACTTTTTAATTAGATGTATGGAATGTAATTCAATTATTTGGTATGGTTCATGAGGGGTTCACTTACTTTAGTTTATGTTTACATAGTAATCTACAAAATTGTTTAGAAAATATTATATATGGTCCGTTCAATACTGTCCATTAACAACCAGGAATGATCATAATGAGAAATTTTATTATTTGTCACAGAAAACCTGAGAGAACCTTTAAAATTAGGGGGCATTATTTCCCGGTTTGTTCAAGGTGTACTGGACTTTACATTGGTGCATTTTCATATTTCATTTATGCATATTTCTTTTACGTGGAGTACTCTTTATCATTAATTGCACTGGCAATTTTAATGATAATTCCAACCTTTACTGATGGATTTACTCAACTTTTAGGTTTTAGAGAGAGTAATAACATTTTAAGATTTACAACAGGATTGATAGGTGGGTTGGGGCTTGGAATTTTGGTTAAAGCCTTGAAATGGGGGATTATAATGGGTTTACGCCCTTTATAAATTTATAAAATATATGGAGGCGAAAATAAGTGACGAAAATTTGTCCAAAGTGCAGTACAGAAAACCTTGATAATGCAGGTTTCTGCCAGAGTTGTGGTGCTGATTTGAAGAACGTGGTAAGTTCAGCAAAACCTACTGAAACATCAAGTGGTGGAGCGGGGGGTTTCTGGAATAATCAGAGTAAAGGAGGTAAAATAGCGATAGGGTTAGGTGTTTGTTGTATAGGTATTATATTGATAATTGCTATAGCTGGAATGTTTGCTCCTGATGCAACTACTACAACTACAAATACAAGTCCAGATACTAGTGCTTTATCAGATAATACCTCCTCTGCTACTGATACTAGTTCTACTACTAATGCAGCATCTGGAATACAGATACAAGTAGATTATTCAGGTTCATGGAGTGGATCTTATGGGGATGAAACAGGACAACAATCCGTTGATGGATCTGGAACCAAAACAATTGACGTAAGTGGGAATCCTAGTATAGTTTCAGCTGTCTTCCAAAAAAAAGATGATGGAAGTGGAACTTTGACAGTAAATATATTAGAAGATGGAAGTGTAGTGGAAAGTAAAAGTACTTCTGCTGAGTATGGGGTAGTTTCAACATCTCATTCCTTCTAAAAATACTTTTTTTCTTTTTTTGGATAATTAAAAATAAAGGAGGTTATGTTTTTATGTTAAAGAGCAAAAATGAATTAATAACTGATGAAAAAGGAGGATTTTTTGCTTTTGGACCATGGTGGTTTGTATTACTAATAATGGTAATCGCATTTATTGCTTCAGCATTAAGTAAAAATGATGTTAAAGAGAATCCTCCTAAGAAAATTTATGATTATAATCCAACTAAAACCTTAGTTAACCCTCTAACATTGCATATTATTTGTCCAAAGTGTGGAAATTATAATTCGGAATCTGCCAAATTTTGTACTGGATGTGGTAGTACTTTGGTTAAGAATGATCATTTATATTGTTCTGAATGTGGTGCAATAAACTCATTAAACGCTAAATTTTGTCAAGAATGTGGTAAAGAGTTGAATTTTAATCAGTAATCTAAATTCTCAGTCTGAATAGTTCTCAACAAACCACTCAATAAGCTCACTTGCAATACTGATCATAGAGGACATCCGCGGAACCTCATCTGCATCAAACCATTTAGCATCTGTTATTTCGTTCCCATCAACATTTATCTCGCCGCTTTCATATTCTGCTGTAAAACCAACCATCAATGAATGGGGAAAGGGCCAGGGTTGGCTTCCGAAGTATTGGATATTTTTAACCTTCAAACCCACTTCCTCTGCAATTTCACGCTTGACACCTTCTTCCAGGGTTTCTCCAGCTTCTACAAATCCCGCGATGAGGCTGTACCTTTTAAGGCCGTAGGAATGTTTGGCCAGGAGGATTTTATCGTCCTTTACAATTGCAGTTATCACTGCAGGGGACAAACGGGTGAAGCTTGTAAATCCACATTCAGGGCAAATTTTGGACATTTCATGTTCTGAAGTTACGGTTGGAGCCCCGCATTTACCGCAGAACTGATGATTTTTATCCCAGTTTATAACCTGAATGGCCCGACCAGCCACGAGGTAAATATCTTCATCTAAAACCTCGTAGATGGATCTTAAGTCTTCAAAAGTCATGTCATCTGGGGCTGTGGTTCCTGGTGCAACTTCGGCAGTGTAGCATGGATGGCCTTCGAGGGTGCCCAGGTATTGTTCTCTAAGTGGGGAAAGGGAAAAATCATTTAGATTTTCAGTAAAAGGAATCTTAAAATCATTTTCAGTGTTTATGAGCAATTTATCAGAGTTGAAAACGAACCAGTAAGATGGACTGTTCTTTTCCTTGGGTGTGAAAGAAGGTTCGTATCTTTTGTAGATGGTTTCTCTCTTCATAGCTAATAGATAATTTGGGCTTTGGATAAATAATTATTTATGAGGTAGCACATGGCGCTTGTTGAAATTGGAAAGGAAACTAAATAAATTTTCATTAGCTAATCAACTGATTTTAATAACAATCAGATGGCCTTTACGGAATTCTCTCCATAATCACAATACTTATATATAACATATACACCATAGTATGGTGAAGGAGGGGATATGTTATGGATGATGTTACAGATAAAGATTTGAGAACACTTTTAGATGATGCACAGGAAGATCTTAACACAGTTTTAAGGGAATTACTTGAAACAAACACATTCTCTTATCCCAGCAGTGAAAGATTGGAAAAAGATCGGGATCTACTTGAAAATGCGCTTGAAAATACTATTGATCTCTACGAAATCAAAAAAATAACACGATTAATGCAGCTGATATACGGAGCACTTGACGAATACCAACGCAGACAAAAACCACGCATGATTCCACGTAACTACACCTTACGTGAAGACCAGATACGCAAAATCAAAGATTACGCCGCTGATAATCAATTAAATAATGTCAGCGCAGGATTAAGAGATCTAATCGATATAGCCTTTGATGCACTTAAGTGAAGTACCTTAAATCTATAAGAAAATATTTTAAATTGGAATTTAACCTTCAAAAACATTCTTACAGATTTATAATGTGTACCAGCATTTTCCTCAAAAAATCCAAAACCAATTTTAGATACAGGACATTTTTTCCGTGTCACTGTATTTTTGACTACACATAAACAGGTTCAGTCTTAGGCTGAACCATCACTTGGGAATGTGGTGTTCCTTGCAAAGTGTCTTGGGTAAGTTTTCATTGGGTTATCCTATGTAAATAACCTTTAAACCCCATTTTACTTCACCTGGTGCCCTTAAAGGACAATCTACTTAATCACTGTCTGGATAGTTAGGCTTGTCCATACTATTACTATCTACAATGCCACAGAAGTTCAGTAGTTCAATCCTTGTGCATGTTCCATTGAAATTTCAACCCATAATGAATGCGGAGCTTACACAACACAACTATAAGTTCTGCAACTCTCCTTCACATCCCCTATTTTTTTCTTTTACAATTGTTTGCAGTTAATAATATTAAGTGAAAAAAAATTATTGTTGGGTTGTGTAGGGCTGAATCTTTATTTTTCAGTAGGTGTTTCGGTTAATTCAGGTTTTCTTCAATGTTTTTTGTTAGTTATTACTCCAATATAACCTCCAATACTTGCAGATAAGAAATATAGAATTTTACTTATTATAATATAAGTTTCATGGGTATTTTGGCCATATATTAATTGTAAAACTGTGGAACTATAATGAACTTCAAGATAAATTAAAAGAACTTTTAAAAGAATTGCAAAATCTATTTTTCTAAAACTTCATCAAAATAGTGTAAATAAACTGGTAGGGGTATATGTGGTGCTCATTTTATGCTAATTTGTACCAATTTACCATGCCCTACATATTATGAGATTTAATAATGAAAATGGGGTCTGAAATGATGTACTTCGTAATATAAACGTTTAACGAAGTAAATTTTGGGAAATCTACTGTGAAATCCAAGATGCCCCCATAATTAATATTAAATATTACAAAATTTATTAATAAGATCAGATGGAAGTTTTAGTAATTAAATCAGGTTAGAGGTTAAACAATGGTGAATTATACAATAGAAATGATAATAGGATTGTTTGTGATTACAGCAGCTATCTTCCATCCTGTAAATGATTTAATTGATGTACTCATTCCCATAATCCTTGCTGGTGGGGCTGTAAAGTTTATAGGTGCTTTTTTCAATTGGAGGGAAATATACCATAAAAATAATTACCTAATAACGGTAAACACAGCTTTAATATTAATATTGATTTATTTCTATCAATCCAATGCATTTTCAAATATCTACCTCTCTGGTGTGAACTGCCTGTACCTCATAGCACTGGCTTTCATTTTAATATCACTTATGGCCTGCTATGAATTCACAGGGAGAATGGAGAAATACCATAATGTTATTGAGTACAACAAACTCCTGAAGATTGACCCAACAGATGTTAAAATATGGAACAACAGGGGAATAGCACTGGAGGAACTTTCAGATTTTGAGGGGGCAGTTAAATCCTATGAAAAAGCAGTTGAAATAGATCCAAGCTACGTCAAAGCATGGTACAACGGCGGAAATATTCTTTCAAAGATGAAAAGGTATCAAGGTGCAGCAGAATTCTACAAGAGGGCACTGGAATGGGATCCAGAAAACACCAAGGTATGGAACAACATGGGAAACAACCTAATTTCAGCTAAAAAGTACACGGAATCAATAAACTCCTTCGATCAGGTTTTAAAGTTGGATCCTAATAATTTCAAGGCCACCTACAACAAAGGATACGCCCTTGAAATGTTGGATAGGTATACTGGGGCACTGGAATGCTACAATCAGGTTCTGGAGTTGAAACCAGAGGATCCTGAAAGCTGGTACCGTAAAGGTGTGGTTCTGGAGGAGTTGGGTGAAAAACATGAAGCTTCCAGCTGTTATGACACAGCATTGAACCTGAACCCAGACTTCAAAGATGCAAGGCATGCAAGGAATGAACTTCAGTAGCAATGAGAAACTGAAAAAAAAGTTGATCAATCCTAATAAAGGGCCTGTCCCTCGGTGGGATTTAAAAATACCTTGTCAATGGATTTATCTTAAAAAAAACTGTTCAATTAATAGAAATTAATTAATAAAAAAAATAGTGAAGTGGAAATTATTTTATCTCCACTGTGAGTCCTTCGTTCTTTTCAAGCTTTGGAACTTCCACTGTTAAAACACCGTTTTGATATTTGGCTTCAGCTTCTTCAGGCATAACTTTTTTAGGGAATCTGACACTTCTCCTGATGAAACCTGCCTTTCTGTCATGATGTGTTACATAGTTGCTTCTTTCTGCATGTTCCTCTTCAAGCTTGGCTGTAACTTTCATTTTCGTTTCAGTTACCTTCAGCTCTATATCTTTTTTCTTTATACCTGGAATGTCTATGTGGACTATAATGCTGTCGTCTGTCTCTATTATGTCCTTACCAGGAACGAAGGTGTAATCGACTACTGTTTTTTCAATATCATTTTTGATGCTGTCGATTGTCTTAGCTGTATCTTCCAGCATCTTCTCAACCAAACTCTTACTATCTGAAATTGTTTTTCTCATTTTTTATCGCCTCATTTTTTGAGTCAGCACTCCTTAAGTCAACATCTTATATAAAGTTTGTGATCTTTGAACCTCCAGGTAGAAACTACTGAAAACTAGATTCTACTTCAGGGGGAGAATACAAACAGTTATAATAATCCAGAAACTAAGTTTATAACAAGTTATACAATTTTAAAAATTGAATATTAAACAGTTTCATATCCTGATCTTTTCAGGGGAGAACTGTGATTAAACAGAATATAAAAAAAACTAATTTGAAGCGTATAAAATTTAAATTTGGAGGTATTTGTTTATGTTGCATGGAACTGAGGTTATTAAGAAGGGTTTTGCTAAGATGACTAAGGGTGGGGTTATTATGGATGTTGTGAATGCTGAGCAGGCGGGTGTTGCTGAGGATGCTGGTGCTGTGTCTGTTATGGCCCTTGAACGTGTGCCTGCGGATATACGTGCTGCTGGTGGAGTTGCACGTATGGCGGATCCTTCCAAGGTTCAGGAGATCATCGATGCTGTGAGTATTCCTGTTATGGCTAAGGCCCGTATTGGCCACTTCGTTGAGGCTCAGGTGCTCCAGTCCCTGGGTGTTGACATGATCGATGAGAGTGAGGTCTTAACTCCTGCAGATGAAAAACATCACATCGATAAGACACAGTTCACCATACCCTTTGTCTGCGGTGCAAGAAACCTGGGAGAAGCACTACGCCGAATAAACGAAGGAGCCGCCATGATACGAACCAAAGGAGAAGCAGGAACCGGAAACATCGTAGAAGCCGTCAGACACATGCGCGTAATACAAGGAACCATCAGAGAACTAAAAGACAAAACAGAAGAAGAACTCTGGGCCGTAGCAAGACGTGAAGAAGCACCACTCGAACTCGTCAAAGAAACAGCCAAACAAGGAAGACTACCAGTTGTCAACTTCGCAGCAGGAGGCGTAGCCACACCAGCAGACGCAGCACTCATGATGCAACTCGGATCAGACGGAGTATTCGTAGGAAGCGGAATATTCAAATCAGAAAACCCAGAAATAGTAGCAAAAGCAATAGTACAAGCCACAGCACACTACACAGACCCAGAACTAATCGCACAAGTCTCAACCAACCTCGGAAAAGCAATGCCAGGACTCGAAATCAGCACAATACCAGAAAACCAAAAACTACAAAAAAGAGGATGGTAAAAAACCCACTCTTTTTTTAATTCACTTTTTTTAATCCATTTATCATCATCTATCTTTAATTCATTTATCTTTAATCTATGGCTTCTTCTCCCTCTTCCAAGGTTCTAACTCTTAAAACTCTTTCTATAGGTGTTATAAGAATTTTATCATCAATATCATCACTTTTAATTGATCTGACTGCCTTCAAAACGTACTGAACATCGTCCTTTTTTAGTATCATGATGATCTCGGTCTTCACCTTCAGCTGGACATCGTACTGGCTGCATCTGTAGGTCTCCATTGAAGTATTCTGGTTATCAACGTACTTGGTTTCAACAACTGTCATGTTGGAAAAACCATGATTTTCAAGGGTTTTAACCATTCCTTCAAGTTCTATTGGGTGCATGAACATTCTCAGCTTGCAGATATCATGGTTTTCGGATTCCTCAAGGATGTCCTTGAGTTTCTCAAGTTTTTCAGCGTCTCTGAATCTGTTGTGCACTTTTTTAGAGTTGAAAACCTTCCTGTACGTGTACTCAGATTTTTTAACATTTACATGATTTTCCTTTTGTTCTATTAACTTCAAAAGTAACCTGAAACCATCCTGTACACCTATTCCCTCTGTTGCAATGGTGGGAATGATCATGGAACCTTCTAAATCTCCATTCAACGATGCATTATTCAAGTCCTGTTTGTTTGAGAATACAACATGGGGGATGTTCATTGAAAGGATCATGTCCCTTACTTCATAGTCTGTTTCCATCACACCCCTGGAGTTATCAATCAAAATGATTATACCGTCTGCACACTGTCCATTCTCAAAGGATAAGAGAACATCTTCGAGGGATTTAAACCCCTCTTCCCCTTTAAAACTGAAGAGATAATTCTTCTGGTTGTTTATGATTGCCCTTCCGTAGGAAGCACTTAAAATATTTGAATTTTTACTGTCAATCCCTTCAACTGCTGTTTGTTTGCCTGAATCTGGAGGTCCTACTACTAGTATGTTTTTACTGCCTTGCCCCATCACTGAACATCCCCTCTCTGTACCGTGTCATATGTTCTCCGACTTCTGTTGCCTTTTTTTACATAAAACTTATTTCATATTTTACTTTTTTAAGTGTGATTCTACCTTTTTATTCCTCTCAATTATTTAAAATCATGTTTTGCAGTGTGTTTGATAATCAGCTCCTCCATTTAGCTGTGACATCATGTTTAAAAGTTTTTTTATGCCTGTATCCACCCTTGAAGATACATCTTCATCTGTGTATATCACAGGAACACCTTCAGATGTGCTAAGGTTGGTGGGAGTACTGTTTTCATGGTTGGTGAATATCACGTAGGGCGCTTCACCCATCACAGATTTCATGCTTTTTATTTGATTTTCAGTCATATTTTGGCAGCTGTCCAGAAATATCAGGGCACCATCCAGATTTTTGGACAGAACATCCTGCATGAATCTGAATTTTTCATCCTCTGCTGGACTGAAGAAGTGGATTTTGGTATTTTCAATAACTGCAGTTCCATATTCCATTGAAACAGTTTCTACCAGTTTACTGCATATCTTCTTCAGTGCATCTCCTTTACTTGAACCTGGTGTTCCAAACACCATCACTTTTTTTGTATTCATATCTAAAACCCCTTATAGGAAATAGGAAACATACTTCCGATATTACTTAAGGTAGTTTAAGTATATAAATCTTTCTACGAATATGGGCCTTAAAATCAAAAAATACGTCTTCCAATTCTGTTTTCAAATTAAACATCTGTTATTTATTTATAATTCTTTTTTATACTAAAATTTAACATTTTTCTTAACTTTTAGCACGTTAAATTTCTGTTTTTATCCTTTAGGAACTTTTCATGATTTATGTTTGCATTTTTTATGGCATTTTCAATGTCTTCCTCAACGTTTCTTGAAATGTTTCCATGTCCTGGAAGCAGAAGATTGATCTTCATGGTGTTAAGCCTGGCAAGGGAATTTATGTACTCCCCATAGCTTCCAGAGCTTGATATATCGGATATTGTTCCCTGGGCGAAAACTGTGTCTCCTGAGATTAAAAATCTTCTTCTGGGTTCGTAGATACATAGGGATCCTGATGTGTGCCCGGGAGTGTGGAATATCTTCAAAAACCAGTTTCCAGTGTCTATAACATTCATGTTCTCTAACCACATGTGGACGTGGTAGCCCTTGGGGTCGTGTCCGTGGGCACGGCAGAGCAGTACTTCGTCGTCTGCAGAAACTATCTTGGTTGCTGCGTACCTGTGGGTCAAGATTGGAACTTTCTTCTGTAGAAATTTGTTGGCTCCGAAGTGATCCGCATGTTCATGGGTGTTTATAACAAGGCTCAGATCATCTGCTTTTATTCCAATTTCCTCTATGTCTTCCTTTAAAATGTTGAAGTGTTTTTTTGTTCCTGAATCCACAAGAACATTCATTTCATCACTCAAAAGAAGATAGGACTGGCAACTAGGTTTACCAGTCTTTAAAAGGTACATATTCTGCATTATCTTTTTGTACATGAGCCCTCTCTTTCTTCATCATTTATCCTGGCAATACATGTCAATTTTTAATGATTAATTTTTTCAGTGGTTAATTTACAGACGATTTGATGGTTACAACTTCCAGTGCACATTTGTTCTGATGGTACTGGTAGGGTGATATTATTTTCAAGAGTGTTTCAACTGCACCAACCATACACGCGGTTTTCATGGCAACTGTTGGTACTGTAGGAGCATGGGAATGAACCTCTAATTTTCTGTTTGTTAAATCCTGTTTGTTTGCCAGGATCACGTGGGGGATGTTTCTTTTTTCCAGATAGTTCATCAACTTTGTATCGTCTTCAGTTACGCCTTTTGTACTATCTAAGAAGACCAGTGCCCCATCCATATTCACTGGAAGTTGTGTGAATGTTTTTGGGTAGGATGAACTCCAACAGCATATTTTCTGCCCGTTTATAAATGCTGTTCCTTGTTCCCTTTTTCCTTTCTGCATCATGCTCTGACAAAAATTTTCCAGGGCTGTTGTTTTCCCTGAACCCGCGCCCCCAATAAGGGCAATTCTTTTAACATCCATTTTTTATCATCCCTTTTCTATTCCTACATGCCTTCTACTGTTTTCTTTGTCTCTCTTCCTTTTCACTTTACCCTATTGTTCCACCATCATTTAAATTTTACTTTTTGTGTATCAATATTCACATTTTGTGAATAAATGAAATTCATGATCCTTTAAGTTCGTTTGTTAACATATTAAGTTATTCAAAACAATCCATTCAAAAAAAATAAAAAATAAAAAAAATAAAGAGGGTAAATTTAACTTTCTTTGAAATGATCAAAGATCTCAACCGCCTCCAATTGGACCCGAACCATTTTAAAGAAGTGAATGGGGGCAGTTAAACTGCTTTGTCCCCACTTTCTCCTGTTCTGATTCTCACAACATTTTCAACAGGGGATATGAATATCTTACCGTCTCCAATGTCCCCTGTCTGGGCTGTTTTCACGATGGTGTCAACGACCTTGTCAACATCTTCATTGCTTACTATGATCTCCAGCCTGGTTTTTGGAAGAAGGTCTATCCTGTAATCACTTCCCCTGTAACTTTCAGTCACACCTAACTGTCTTCCCCTACCCTTTACCTCTGCAACGGTCATTCCATGGCAGTGAATTTCTTCAAGGGCTGCTTTCACAATTTCTAACCTGTCCGGTCGTATTATTGCTGTTATTTCTTTCATAGGTACCATACCTCCATTTATACCCTGTAACCTGATTCCTCATGCAGGTTGGTGTCAAGTCCTTCGATTTCTTCTTTCTCATCAACCCTGAGTCCTATTGTTTTCTTGATTGCGTAACCTATTATAAGGGTCATAACGAAACAGTAGGCTGCAACTACTGCAATTGCTACAATCTGAGTCACTATCTGTCCTGGGTTTCCGTAGAGGGCACCTGTACCCAGTGAGTTCACGAATGGAGCTGCGAATATACCTGTACATACTGCTCCAAATGCACCTGAGATACCATGTATACCGAAAACATCTAATGCATCGTCGTATCCGAATTTTGGTTTGAGGTATGCAACTGCAAGGTATGATACGATTGAGGTTGCGAAACCCATAATTATTGATGCTGGTACTGTTACGAAACCTGCTGCAGGGGTTATAACAACGAGTCCTGCAATTGCACCTGATATTGCACCGAGTAAGGTTGGTTTACCAGTTTTGATTACATCCATCATCATCCATGAGATCATGGCTGCTGCTGCTGCTGTGTTGGTTACAATAAATGCTGAACCTGCAAGGCCTCCAGCTGTAAGGGCTGAACCTGCGTTGAATCCGAACCAACCGAACCACAGTAATGCTGCACCCAGTACTGAGTATCCGAGCTGGTGAGGTAAGAGTCTTGTGTCTTTCCTTTTACCTAAGAGGAGAATCAATGCAAGGGCTGCTATACCACAGTTGAGGTGAACAACTGTACCTCCTGCAAAGTCAAGTGCACCGAGCTGAGCTAAAAATCCTCCACCCCATACCCAGTGGGCTATAGGCACGTAAACAAGGGTGATCCAGAGTGGCACAAATGCGAGCCATGCTGAAAATTTCATTCTACCAACAACTGCACCTGCAATCAGTGCAACTGTTATTGCTGCAAAGGTCATCTGGAAGGCAACGTATACCAGTAAAGGTATGGTTGGTGCCAGAGGTGCCAGTGCATCCACACTTATACCGTTCATCAACAAATTGGCAGGATTACCAATTATTCCCATTATATCTGTACCGAATGCAACAGGATAACCGTACACAACCCATATAACACTTGTTATTGAGAACGCTATGAGTGATAAAAATATTGTATTTAATACATTTTCCTTTTTGACCATACCACCGTAGAACAATGCCACACCAGGAACTGTCATTAACATGACCAGTGCAGTTGACACTAACATCCACGCGGTGTCACCAGAGTTAAGAACTGGATCCATAAGTAATTCCTCCTATCATTATGATTATTGTATTTGTCTGATTAATTGTCTTTTTTTAGTTTTTTTTGTTTTTAAATCAGTTTTTTTATTTTATACATTTGATATGTCTCAGATGTCCTTTTAGAACAATTTAAACATCTATTTTGGTATTTAAACCAGCATATTCAATTTAAGACTTCATGATGGTTTTCACCCCTCATGTTTGGTGGTCAACATGAATCGGAGGTAGGAAACATACTTCCGACATATAGAGGTTATATCTTCTCTTATATATAGTTTGTGATTATCAGAAAATGGAATTGTGACTTTATATATCTATATCCTCAATGTGTTATATTTTTTTCAGTACCCTTGGGATGCGGATGAAAAATATTCAAAAATTTAGTATTTATTAGGTGAATGTTCATTTTATGGAGGATATATTAAAAATAAATGAACATATTTTAAATAATTTAAAACTTCATAAAAATTAGAATTTCCATGATTAGAAGGATATGATTCAAAAAAATGGTCTAAAAAATAGTAAATTACCTTTTTGAATAAAAATAAGAAATTGAAAGATATTAAATTGCTTTATCTCCCCTTTCGCCTGTTCTGATCCTTATGACCTCATCAACAGGGGATATGAATATTTTACCGTCTCCAATATCACCTGTTCTTGCGGTTTCCACTATTTTATTGGTTATAGCTTCAACATCCTCATCCTTTGCAACGATTTCAATCTCTGTTTTTGGTAGGAGGTCAACTTTGTAATCTCTTCCTCTGTAACTCTCTGTTATGCCCAGTTGTATTCCTCTTCCTTTCACTTCTTTGACTGTCATACCATGGCATCCTATTTCTTCAAGGGCCTGTTTTACATCTTCCAGTTTGTCGGGCCTTATGATTGTGACTATTTTTTTCATTGATACCACCTCAGAATCTTTCTCTTAATATTCCATTATTGGATACGTGCCATTTATACGTATTTATGACAGTCTGTAACCGGATTCCTCGTGTAGATTAATGTCCAGTCCCTGAACCTCATGTTCTTCATCAACCCTGAGACCAATGGTTTTGTCAATGATCTTGCCAATGAGGAGGGTCATCAAGAATGCGTAGATACCTACAGATACAATTGCAAGGAGCTGAACACCAAGTAAATGTACCTGGCCGAACAACAATCCTCCTGTGGTTATGCTGTTTATCAGGGGGCTTGCGAAGATTCCCACTCCAATACTTCCAATTATACCGGATATTCCGTGTATACCAAATACATCCAGAGCATCATCGTAGCCTAGGCGGGGTTTTATGTATGAAACAGCGTAGTATCCGCATACTGCAGCCACGAAACCTATTACCATGGCTGAAGTGAAGTTAACGTATCCTGCTGCAGGTGTTATTGCTGCAAGACCTGCTATTGCACCAGAAAGAGCACCAAGAAGTGTTGGTTTTCCTGTTTTAACCTTGTCCATAAGCATCCATGCAAGCATTCCAACTGCTGCTGAAGCATTGGTGACTATCATGGCTGATACTGCAAGGTTACTTGCTCCAAGGGCTGAGCCTGCGTTGAATCCGAACCAGCCGAACCATAGAAGTCCTGTACCTATGATGGAGTATCCAAGGTGGTGAGGTAGAAGCCTGGAATTTTTACGTGCTCCTAGTAGTAATACTAGGGCTAATGCGGCCATACCGCAGTTTACATGTACAACTATGCCTCCTGCAAAGTCAAGAGCTCCCATCTGAGCTAACCATCCCCCACCCCACATCCAGTGGGCCACAGGTAAATACACGAGTGTTAACCATACTGGAATGAATGCGAGCCATGCTGAAAATTTCATCCTTTCAACCACAGCACCTGATATCAGGGCTATGGTGATGGCTGCAAATGTCATCTGGAATATGGCAAACAATCCTGTTGGAATGGTTGGTGCATAGGTTGAAAGGGTGTTTGCCTCTAAAACTCCACCGAAAAATGGATTTGCAAGTTGTCCCATAACTCCCCATACATCAGCGCCGAATGCAAGGTCGTAACCGTAGATGAACCATAGAACGCTTACAATTGCGAAGCTGACGAATGATAAAAATATAGTGTTTAAAACGTTTTCTCTCCGGGTTAAGCCCCCATAAAAGAGTGCCACACCGGGTATAGTCATTAAAATTACAAGAGCTGTGGATATCAGCATCCAAGCTGTATCCCCAGAGTTAATACCTGGAATCATTATGTTTCCTCCATTAATTTCATGTTAACCTTAATTTGATCCTGCCTTTCAAGACCTGAATTTAAATGAGCATAAATGACTTGAATAGCAATTGTTTCCTAAATATGATGTTTTACTATACTCCCTTAACTTATGGTTCAATTCTGAACTGGCTTAACCTCCACAGACAGGAAAGGGTACTGTAGGAAAAAGGCATCCGTTTGTTATGGGATATAGGAAACATACTTCCGAAATATTTCTTTTCAATTTATTATATAAATGTTTGTGGTACAATCCAATGGACCAATTAAAACAAGTATTATAATATTTACATCACTAAAATCAAGTTAAATGTAAAATTAATCATGAATTAATCCAAATATTTTAATTTAAGAGGATATTATGACCATAAGATGTGAATTAAAAGGGAATCATTAACTGAAGTGTTGAGTATTTTAATAATAATTGTTTAAAAAAAATATTCTAAAAAAAGAGTTAAAAAAAGGTTTGAAGATCCCTCATCAGTACTTGATTGGGGATTCTAAACCTGCAAGCTTAACACCCGTATAAGCTGAAGCTTCAACTGTTAAAGCCCTTAGATCATCTTTTTCAAGTTTGCTCACGTCTGTGTTACCTGCCTGTTGGGTGAGCATTACAGCTTCCTCAGTCATGGCTTCTATGTAACGCGCAACCCTTTTACCACCTTCCATGTAATCAAGGCGGCGTCTGAGCTGTGGGTTCTGTGTTGCAATTCCTTTTCTGCAGGTTCCAGCGTAACAAGTCTGGCAGACTCTGCAGCCTATTGAAACCAGTGCAGCAGTTCCAATGTAAACTGCATCTGCTCCAAGAGCTATGGCTTTTGCAACATCTGCACCGTTTCTTATACCTCCGGCTGCAACCAAACTAACTTCTTTACGCAGGTTAACCTGTTTAAGGGCTTCATCTGCCTCAACTATGGCTGCTATGGTTGGCACACCAGAGTGTTCCGTTACAACGTCAGGTCCAGCTCCTGTTCCTCCCTGCATACCGTCCACAACAATTATGTCGGCACCAGCCTTTGCTGCAATTTTAACATCGTCACTGACACGTCCAGATGTGAATTTAACCATTATTGGAACCTTCCAGTCTGTTATCTCACGAAGCTGGGATATCTTCATGCTCAGATCCTCTGGTCCAACTATGTCCATATGACGGGCTGGGCTCAGTGCATCTGTTCCCTCAGGTATCATCCTTATACGTGAAACATCTGCTGTGACCTTTTCACCAAGCAGATGTCCGCCCATACCAGATTTTGCACCCTGACCAATCTTTATCTCAATGGCCTCAGAGTTGTTGAGGTACTCTGCTGAAACACCGAAACGTCCTGAAGCATACTGTGCTATGAGTTTTGACGCATATTTCCTCTCTTCAGGTAGCATTCCACCTTCACCAGTGTTGGTTGCTGTTCCTGCAAGTGTTGCACCCATTGCAAGGGCTATTTTGGCTTCTTTGCTCAGGGCTCCGAAGGACATTGCAGCTATCATTATTGGTGTGTCAATGATAAGTGGGTTTTCAGCGTACCTTGAACCCAGCACAACACGGGTGTTACATGGTTCCCTGTACTTGTCTATTGGGGGCCTTGAAACCTGTGCAGGCACGATTGTAATGTCATCGAAGGTTGGTATGACCCTTGTAGCTCCGCATCCACGGACCTTGTATGATCCTTCGCTGGACTTCCTGTTGATCTCAACGAGATCAGAAAGTGACCAGACATTCCTGCGGTCTTCTGGAACTGCATTAACTTCTATTGCATTGTTTGGACACATCTCTTCACATATCCTGCATCCAACACAGTTTTCATGGTGAACTGGGTATGGTTCATCATCTATTATTTCATAAACATCATGAGGACAGTTGTTGTAACAGGAGTAACAGTTCTGACAGAGCTTCTCATCCCTGTTGTCGCACATGTACCAGCAGCAGCCAGGGCGGTCGAAGTTCCTCCTGCAAAGATATTTGTCTCTTTCAACTTTAAACGGCAATTAAAACTCCTCCTTTATTCGTCCTTAACTTTTAGTGATTTAAAAACAGGACATGCTGCATACTTGGTTCCTGATGCCTTGAGTACATCTGCAACATTACCCGTAAGTTTTGCCTCAGGTTTCCATGGTTCAAGACGGCTCTTATCCACCACCATAACTTCATCAACAACGTTCTTGGATAATGCATAATTCAAGAGTGCTGTTGCAACTCCACCATCCTGACCGTTGATCATAGGGGCCTTTGCAGACACTACTTTGATGTAATCGCCTAGAGGCTTTTTATCATTCTCTTTGTTCAGTAAATCATCTGTTACGTAGGTTCTGGGACATGCAACGTAGCAGAGGTTGCATCCTTCAGGACATTTTCCCTTGATCTGTGGTTTTCTGTCATCTATGGATATGATGTTCTCAGGACACACATATTCGCATGCTCCACAGAGTACGCAGGCACCAATGTCAATAACATCACATTTGAGGTCTGAAAACTGACACTTTGAGACTTCTTCTTCAAAATCGTCACGTGAAATTGGTCTTCTGTAGATAACAGGCCTTGCAACCTTTTCCCGTTTCATTATTTCTTCTTTGTTATCCTTCTTTTTTTTGTTTGCAAGTTTTTCAATCAGTTTAAGTCCAGATTCGGTAATGGGCTTTGTTTCGATGTATTTGTCCTTTTCAGCATTTTCAAGAAGTTTTAATCCTTCATCTGTTCTCACCACAACTGTTGACCAGCCGTCTTCTGATCCAACTGATCCAACGGATACATCTGAAAGCTCTGATGTGAAGTCCATGCAGATGTTGCAGCTTTTACGGCTGCAGGTTTTTGCCTCATCAAGTGGTATCTTCACCAGACGATCCTCTGTCAGGAAGAACCAGGCATAACCTTTTTCAACCCTGCATTCAACAACATCCTTCATATCCACATCGTGCTGTTTAAGAAGCTTTTTCATGTAGCTGTAGGAGAAGTTTTCCATGCAGAAGAGTCCTATTTTAAGGTCCACGGGTGAGTCTCCAAGGTACTCCTGGAAGCTGTCCATCTTTTTGGCAGCTATTATCTGACATGGAGTTCCAACCATTGCAACCCTTTCTCTTTTAGCAGTACTCTGGTTTTCTGTCATTATCCTTCCTCCGATTTTTTACCATAGAAAGGTCTTTTGCTTCTTGGAACTATCTTCTTGAAATCATCGTACTTCTCATCTTCAAGGTCAAATTCGTACTTGGTTAAAAGTTCTTTGAGTTCCTTTTTATCCTCTTCGTTTACCTTCTTAACTTTAGCATTTTTTCCGAGGCTTTTAATGTTTCCAAGAACGTAGATAACTCCTCTTATTATTGATTCACCTGCATCCTCTGAGATATCTCCGAGTACAACTATTCGGCCACCCATCATGAAAAGTCCGCTCATGAAACCTGAACTTCCTCCAACAATGATGGTGCCGTTTTTCATTATCTCGCCAGTCCTTGAACCAACATCCTTTCTTACAACAACTGTTCCGCCATAAATTCCCTGTCCAACCCCGTCACCGGCTGATCCATCAACTATAACTTCCCCATCAGTCATGTTGTCGGCTGGGAACCATCCTGCATTCTCAGTTATGTGTATTTTTGCCCCATGTATCATGGTACCCACGAAGTAACCTGCAGAACCATTTATAACAAGTTCAACAGGTTCTGTAAGGCCTGCAGCCAGATAATGCATCGCATTAGGATTTTTAACAGTGACTCTGTCGTATTCTGTTGCAGCTTCCTTTATTGCCCGGTTAACTTCTCTAGGTGTTTTGTGATTAACATCAATTTCAAATTCCTTCATTAAAATCACCTGAAACTTTATTAATTTGAATGTATCTTTTTTTAGAGATTAAATGGTGTAGGCCCTGGTTTCTCCTGGTGCTATCTGTTCAACGTTGTGTGTGTCCATGACTTCACGAAGGGATACTTCTTCTGATGCTATTGCAAAAACATCATCATTTTCAGCCATAACACCTGGTCTAAGTCCAAGCTGATCCTTTGCTATTCCCACACCGTTAGGTGTTCCAACTATGTATGAAAAAGGTCCGTCCATATCTTTAACTGACTGTTCAAGGGCTTCTTCAAGTTTGTAACCTTCTGAAAGTTTGTCTGCCATGTAATGAACTATACATTCTGTATCATTGTTGGTCTCAAATATGTGTCCTTTCCTCTCCAGAGGATCCCTTATCTTCCAGTAATTGGTTATCTGGCCGTTGTGGACCACTGTGATATCTGGTATGATGTAACTCTGGAATGGATGTGCATGGTACCTGTCCACGATACTTTCGGTTGAAAAACGGGTGTGACCTATTCCATGGGTTCCCATTTTGGATGATGTGTCATACCTTGCAGCTATATCCTTAACAAGGCCAACATCTTTTATCATTTCAAATGAATGAGCTCCATTGAGAACCATTACATCTTCTATTTTGTCTATTTCCATTATAAGTGGCTTAAGTGCTCCAAATGATTTAAGAGCAATTTTGCACCGGTATATAATGTAATTTTCAACTGAAGGAATTATTTCCTCACTTTTTATGGGCGTAACTGTGTTCACAGTACTTTTCACAGCTTCAAGAAGACCTGGTTTCTCTTTAACTTCAATGTTTAAGAGGTACTCGTTTTCTTCTAAACCAAGACCTCCGTATATTGCGAAACCTGCAGAATCTGGTCCTCGGTGTTGTAGGGCATCTAACATTTTGGTTAATGCATCCCCTACAGGGTGAAGCTTTTTATCTTTAAAAACTACTCCTGCTATTCCACACACTTTAATACCTCCTTTATGAAGTACTCATGAATTGTTGTATCGTCTGTGAGCTCTGGATGAAACGAAGTTGCAACATGATGTTCATATGCAACTGCAACTATCTTACCATGGAGTTTGGCAAGTACATCCACATCAGCGCCTGTTTTTAGGGCGTAGGGTGCTCTTATGAACACTCCTCTGTACTTACCTCCAAATATTTCGATTTCATCCTCAAATGAAGCTTTTTGACGGCCAAATCCATTTCGTTTAACTTTCATATCTATTAATCCGAGTAAAGGCTGTTCATAATCACTTTCTTTAGATAGGAGCACCATTCCAGCACAGGTTCCCATAACAGCTATTTTTTGATTTACTATTACATCCATGATACCTGTTTCTTTCATCAGTTTACCGATAACAGTACTTTCTCCTCCAGAGATAATTATTCCATTACATTCTGAGACTTCAGTTGCTGTCTTTACTTTTAAGACCCGGGCTTCAACGCCCATTTTATCTAAAGTTCGTTTTGTGATTTCAAAATGTTCAGAAACGTCTCCCTGTAAATCTAAAATTCCTATAGTTATCATTTCAATGCCTTCCATCGGTGTGGTTATTCTATGTATCTCTGTTATTTTTTTAGGTTGATAATATTTGAAAAGCGTATTATATAAATGTAGAGGAAAGGAATTTCCGAAAAGATTCAGGAAAATGATCTATGTCTGAAACATACTCGATTTAATTGAAAATTTTTGTACAATGTTCAGAATTTAGACTTTTGTTTATATTATAACTGAACAATTATATAAACTTTTTTCTGGGGTAGTCTGTACAGTTCATGATGCAGATCTTGGGTCCATGTTTGAAGATCCACATATTAGGAACTCTATATTTAGCATGATTTTTTTTGCAGTTTTCCATTTTTACGATAGTTTAATATAGCCCATATGAACACAATATTTTAAAATTCGAAAAAATGGGAATAGATAAATAGGTGATAATATAAAAAATAAAATTACTAATAGATGCTAACCCTATTTTTTCCACGGTATATAATACCGATAAAGGAGGATTCATTATGGAAAAAACAACGATTGCTTTAATAGCAATAGTGATAATTTTGGTTGCAGGTGTGAGCTACATGTTTGGTTTGTCCCAGAATACAGGAAATTTAAGCCTCAACATATCAAACAACACAACAAATGACTCTGGATATTCAGATAATATTAATGATAAAACCAGTTACACCACAAAAACATCCACAACCACTAAGAAAAATACCACACACACAAACACAGGATCAAATGACACAAGCGATAAGAACAATACTGTTGTATGAGCATTGTCTGATTTGAGAAAATATTATGAACTTTTTAAGTTAATGAGCATTGATGTTCAGATCCTCAAAATTCAGATCATTAATATCATTCAGCCCATTTAATTTTCTTTCTAATCTTCTACACATTTTTTTTAATATCCTTTTAAAAATAGAATCTCCCAAAAATCAGCATGGAATGTTATGAAATTTTTTTTAGAAGAAAATTAAGGAATTAAAGGATTTTAAAGTCCTCGTCCAGGCATTCCAGAACTTCATTGGTTGATTCTTTAACAGCTTTAGCAGCCTCTAAAAATGCCAACTTTTCATATTCGCTCATTTTTATGGGTATTATTCTTCTAATGCCATCTTTTCCAAGTTTAACAGGAACACCTAGGCACACATCTGGAACACCCTCTATCTCGCCCTCGAGGTAGGCGCTGACTGTTAATATCTTTTTTTCATCGTTCAAGATTATGTTAACGATGTTGGATACTGCATAGGCTGGTCCGTATTCTGTTGCACCTTTTTTGCTTATAACGTACTCTCCTGCGCTTTTTACCTTCTCTATGGTTCTTGCAATGTCGAATGAATCGTACTTGGAGAAGTACTTAAGCAGTATTCCTCCAATGGATGTTGAACTTATAAGTGGAACCATGTGGTTTCCATGTTCACCAACAACCCTTGTGTGGATCTCACTCACGTGGATGTTGAAATGCTTTGCTATCTGATTTTTGAGCCTCAAGGAATCAAGATGATTACCCAGACCAAAAACTTTGTTTTTATCAAAACCCGATGCCTTAAAGGCTATGTAAGTCATGACATCAACAGGATTTGTTACAACAAGGAGCACGGAGTCTGGAGCATATCTTGCAACTCCACGGGAGTATTCTGCAACTATCTTTGCATTTGGAACAGCAACATCCATTCTGTTCATGCCTGTCCTTCTTGGAATTCCAGCACTGAGTACAACAACATCTGAATCCTTTATATCTTTCAGATCGCATGATGGGGTTATTGAAACGTTAACATCTTTTGCAGCAAGGGCGTCGTACATATCAAGAGCTTCACCTTCCACCTTATCGATACTTTTTTCTCTTGCTATGAGTACAATCTCATCCACGAGATTTTCTTCGGCCAAACAGAATGCAGCAGTCTTACCAACTTTTCCTGATGCACCAATAACACTAACTTTCAATTAAACACCTCCGTGTGTTTACTGGATTAAATTTATCAATCTTTCTCAAATAATATTTACATATCAAATCTAATTCATAGATGCTATTAATTCTGATCCGTATATGGTTGATGATCTGCACCGTAAAAAAAAGATTCTTAAAAAAAAATGGTAATTAAATAAAATAGTTCCTTTACGCATATGTTAAATTGATTCAACCTTTAAAATTGGTTCAACATATGAATGTGGTTTGGATTAAACTTTTTTCAGATAATTCTCAGCTATCCTTCTTACAAAACTACTTTTATCATTTAAGGCCTCTTTAAGAGGTTCCTCTGCTTTTGCATCTCCAATTTTACTCAAGCCCCAAGCTGCTCCTCCCCGCACAAAACCGCTTTCATCATTCAAAGATTTTATCAGGGGATCCACGGCCTTTTTGTTTCCTATTTTGCCTAAAGCCCATGCTGCTCCTCCTCGAACACGCCAATCTGCGTCATTTAAGACTTTTATCAGGGGTTCAACTGCAGGATCACCCATATTACCAAGGGCTCCTGAGGCTTCTCTTCTAACCCACTTATTTGGATCATTCAAACTCTGTATAATCGGTTTTATGGCTCGTTTATTTTTGATGATTCCAAGAACTCGTGCTGCACCCTTACGGACATTTTTATCTTCATTATCAAGGGCATTTATGAGCTGATCCACGGCAGGTTCACCAACCTCTTCAAGAAGTTCCATAGCTTGTGTTTGAACCAGTTCATCCTCATCTTTTAAGGTATCTATAAGCCTTTTAATGTTGCTTTCCCGTTCCATTCGTACCACCTTAAAGCCTTAAATATTTCCATGCCAGTAAATCCATTCCTAAATTTCAACAAACTAAAACTATATGAAATGTTAATTAGGTAAGGTAATGAAAAACACATTTAATTACATTTTGTTATTCTTTCTTTTTCTTTTCAAATAAAGTTTTCCATAACCTAAAGTTGAATTGAAAGGAATCCAATCTTAATTCCATTTTTTAAATCAAGATTCTGCAATTCCAATTTAAACCATTTGTTTCCATATTAAAACCAATAAAATCATAAAAACTTAAATCAATAAATAAAGAAGGTTATATAAAAAGAATATAACCCTAACTATGAAATACATTTAAGACTCGTCAAGGATTATCTGTTGAAGATGAGTCCAATATACCTCTTAGACCAATCAACAATATTTATTAAGTTATATTCAAATAAAAAGTGATTTTATGTATAAATTAACTGTTATACCTGGAGATGGAATAGGGCCTGAAGTTATGGAAGCAGCACTCCATATATTAGATGCCTCAGAAATTGATTTTGACTATGAAACTGCCAATGCCGGCAACGAATGTTTCAAAAGAACTGGGAGCACCATACCCCAAGAAACAATTTCCACCTCAAAAAAGTCAGATGCAACTTTATTCGGTGCTGTTACCACCGTACCTGGACAAAAAAGTGGAATAATAACCTTAAGAAAGGAACTGGATCTTTACGTGAATTTAAGACCTGTTAAATCATATGAAGGAACTCCTTATCTTTTTAAAGGCCTTGATTTTGTTATAGTAAGGGAGAATACAGAGGGGCTATACTCTGGAGTTGAAGAGTACACAGAAGATGGTGCAGATGCCCTACGTGTTGTAACTAGAATGGCTTCTGAGAGGATATGCAGATTTGCATTTGAATATGCCCGGAAAAACATGAGAAATAAGGTCACTGCGGTGCACAAGGCCAACGTACTTAAAAAGACAGATGGAATTTTCAGGGATATTTTCTATGATGTTGCTCGAGGTTACAATGATATAAAATCTGAAGATTTTTACGTGGATGCAACAGCCATGTACCTCATAACCAGACCTCACAGCTTTGATGTCATGGTCACAACCAACCTTTTTGGTGACATACTCTCAGATGAAGGGGCTGGACTTGTAGGAGGATTAGGACTAATTCCATCAGCAAATATTGGGGATAATAATGGATTATTTGAACCTGTGCATGGTTCAGCTCCAGATATCGCTGGAAAGGAAATTGCAAACCCTTCAGCCATGATACTTTCAACGTGCATGATGTTGGACTACCTTGGGGAAACTGAAGAAGCCCAGAAACTTGAAAAAGCATTAACTGATGTTTTGAGGGAAGGTAAGGTTGTCACACCGGATCTAGGGGGCAGTGCCTCAACCATGGAGATGGCGGATCGTGTTAAAAAGATATTTGAAATACTTTAATCATTAAAAAAAAACATTTATTTGCTAATATAACACACTTTTGTATACTATTTTCATTAACCAATCCTTTTTAACCTATTTATACTATTTAAAAGAATTTATATCCAAATAATTTTTCTTAGAAATTCCCAAGCAATGAGTTCAAATTGGGATAATTTTTTTAATACACAGATCATAGGGACAATGTGGAAAGATTTGTAATTGCAGATAGCCGAATATCTATTTCGTTATACATTGCTGTAAAGTTGGATGTATAGTAAATTTTATATGGCTGCCAAATCATAAGTTCTTCCATAAGTAAACTTGATATAAGTAGATTTAACTGCTTTTAGGTCATTGAACTTAAAATTTATTAATGATTTTTCATTACCTAAAACACGATGATCAGTGGTCTAAATGCTGCTTAAAAGAATTTTATGATTTTTTTGGAGGTACCAAAAATGAAAACAACGATTAGTGTAATAAAAGCAGATGTTGGTAGTGTTGCAGGACATGCAGTGACTCATGAAGCACTGAAACAGAAATGCGACTCATTACTGGCAAAAGCAAAGGAAGAAGAACTTCTTGTGGATTATTATATAACCAACTGTGGTGACGACATAGACCTTATCATGACCCACACAAACGGTGAAGAAAACGAAGAAGTACATGAACTTGCATTCAACGCATTCATGGAAGCAACAAAAGTTGCAAAAAGCATGAAACTCTACGGTGCAGGTCAGGACCTTCTATCCGACACCTTCTCCGGTAACATCAAAGGAATGGGCCCAGGATGTGCTGAGATGGAGTTCAAAGAAAGACCATCCGACCCTGTGTTTGTATTCTGCTGTGATAAAACAGAACCTGGAGCATTCAACCTCCCTATATTTAGAATGTTCGCAGACCCATTCAACACAGCAGGACTCGTAATAGACCCATCACTCCACAAAGGATACGAATTTGAAGTTTTTGATGTTATAGAACACAGAAAAGTTAAAATGGCATGTCCAGATGAAATGTACGACCTCCTAGCCCTCATAGGCTCAACTGGAAGGTACGTTATAAAACACGTTACAAGGAGAAGCGACAACGAAATAGCTGCATCCATAAGCACAGAAAGACTTAACCTAATGGCAGGTCAGTACATAGGAAAAGACGACCCAGTTGCAATAGTAAGGTCACAGTCTGGTTTCCCAGCAGCAGGAGAAGTAGTTGAACCATTTGCATTCCCACACCTGGTTAGTGGATGGATGCGAGGTTCACACAATGGACCGTTGATGCCAGTTTCATGGGCAGATGCTCGCCCAGTGAGATTCGACGGACCACCAAGGGTTACAAGCCTAGGATTCCAGGTATCCGATGCACAACTCATTGGACCAGTGGACATGTTTGATGATCCTGCATTTGACAGGTCAAGAAACCTAGCATCTGAAGTTGCTGAATACATGAGAAGGCACGGTCCATTCGAACCACACCGATTACCAGCAGATGAAATGGAATACACCAGTCTTCCGGGTGTGCTTGAAAAATTAGAAGAAAGATTTGAAAAGATGGAATAATTTAGAATTCAAAAATTTAGAAGTTAAATCTTCTTTCTAAATTTTTCATTATTAATTTCTTTTTTTAAAGCTGCGTTTTTTTATATTTCTCAATTTAATTGAATTATTTTAAACTCAAAATCACTTAAAAAACCATTTTAATTTTTAAAGGATTTAAAAAATAAATGTAATTGAAATAATTTAATGAAAAATAGAAATTAATAGAAATGTTATTCCAATTTTATAATATATTAATGTATTTTCTTAAAATTCAATTTTTTATCTAAATCAAGTTTATCTAACTTTTCTCAAGATTTCACAGGGTATATCAACCACCCTTTGGATTTTATCAATAACTGCACTGTCACTGGTTGCAACAATGCCTCCAGTATCTTCAGATAACGTTACAAGTTCAGAATCAACATTTTTAGATGTTACTGCATCTCCAGAAACATTATTGGCCTTTAAAATATTTCTTGTAAGCTTTGAAAGTTCTCCACTCTGGCTTACAGGGCTGTCGTATAAAAATTTCACAAAGTAAGGTTTGTAACACTTTAAAAGGAGAATAATCTGGGTTAAAGCAGTTTTTGTTGTATCGTTGATCCTGTACTTTCCAAAAACAGCATTAACATCCCTTAAAAATCCATCATCACAACTTACAAGGGAGGGGTAACCTGTGCATATGCTTTCAACTGTTATTAAAACGTTGTATCCATCCACAAAAACAGTTTCATCCTTCACACGAGATATGTCAATGATTTTTTTTCGTCTTAATAGGGATACTTCCCTGGAAAAAACTTTTCTTGCCAAGTAATTTCTCTCATGGATGTTAAGAAGATATCTGTCTGAAACGAATTTCAGAGCCCCCTTCTTTCTGTAACCCCTGTCTAATAGATACCTTAAATCGTGCACTGCTTCTGGGATTTTTTCTTCAAAATCCATGTTTCATCCTTTTCTTTTAGCCACGATGATTAAAACACGGTCTGATGCATCTTCTGCCCTGTCAACTACATTTCCAAGGCGCAATACAGCACTTTTAAGTTCGAGAAGTGTTAAGATACCAAATTCCTTGTTTCTGTAAGAATCGTAGAGTTTTCTGAGGATTCTTCTCTCAATCCTGTCAACTGCATCTTCCATTTCCTCCAGTTCATGGGCCTTCAATATTGTGGCTCGCAGATCCACATCAAGAAGCTCTATGCAATCCTTCAGAATAGCCACAGAATTCAGGACTCCCTGTGTTATTTCCATGAAGTCTTCCTGGAATTTCTCAGGGAACTGGATTCTGCTGAGGCCTATTCCATATGCTGCTTCCTGTGTTATGTCTGCAACACCATCAACAAGTTCTGCAAGAATTATCCTATCTTCCCTGTCGAAGGGTAGGAATGCACCGTCATAAAATTCAATTTCCATATTTCTCCGGATTATGTCAGCTGAATGCTCGAGCTGGGATATTTTTTCAACTTCCCCATCCAAAGAATCGAAATCATTACTGTAAAAAAATTCCATGAGCTTTTTGAGCCCCTGAACACATTCATAAACAAGTTCAACATGTTCTTTTGAATGTTTTTCAACTTCTGACTCTTTTTTAAATAGTTTTTTCATTTTATCCCCAGTAACGTTTTAATCCAAATAATCAGGGAATAATTCCATCTTAAGTAATTTTACTCAATCAGTTTTTACTTCAACACGATGTTTCAGTGTGTTTAAAAAATATTCATACACAATATTTATACATAACTATAGGTTTTGAATCCACTGAGAATTCATATGAGGTCATGAAGTATGCGCACAGCATCAAGAAGTCCATGTGCATAGGTTATACACCCAAATGCAGTCATTTGATCCTTTTTTTCAAGGTAGTAACTTGTATCCTGGCAGTAGCTTCGTGCCATTTCAATGATCCTTTCCTCATTTCCATGAATTTCTATGGATTCTAATTCTTTTATATTTTTTGCAAATAACTCAATATCCTTCTTTATCCTTTCAACATCCCCATACATTCTACCACATCTGCTTTAATTTCTTTGTTATGATCCCATGAGTTTAAATGGATCCCCTCATTCTATCAAAAGATTTAACTCAAAAATAAATAAAAAAAATCAATTCTTCATAATTCCATTTTAAATTTCACACAACCATCACTGGCCTTTCAGTTCCTTCCAGGAATGATAAACTCTTTGTAAGACTGTTAAATATCCAAGGACCATTATAAGAACAACCGCTCCATAAAGGATCAGGTTCTGATGGAATATAGCACTTAAAAGTGCTCCTGCCACTATTATGATCAGGCGTTCGGCCCTTTCAGCGAATCCAACACTGCAGTTGATTCCTTCAGCTTCAGCTCGGGCCCTGACGTAGCTTACAGTTAGGGAAGCATGAATTGCAAGGGCACCAATTAGGGGATTCACAAAGCCACCATAAATTATACCGATGATTATTGCTGCATCTGCAAATCTGTCTGATGTGGAGTCTAAAATTCCTCCAAATTTTGTTTTAGATGAATTGTTTCGTGCAACAGCACCATCAAGCATGTCAACAAAACCGCTCAGAAGTATTAGGACTGCTCCAAGTAGAAGATCTCCCAGTGCAAACATGACTCCTGACATGATACTCACAATGAGTCCTAAAATGGTTAGTACATTGGGGTTTACCTTCATTCTCTTGGCTAGGGGGTCTATGAATTTCTTGACATTGGGTCGCAGTCTGTTCAGCATACCTCTAGTTATAGATGGAGGTAGATATATACTTTTGATTCGGATTTCAAAGTAGATTTATCAGTGTGCACTTGGGAATTTAAAAAAAAAATATATGGGTCATTTAAAGCAATTAACATATTGAAATGTATACAACACTTTTTAAAGCAATTAAAATTTAAAGAAATTAAAAGATGATGAGATGGAAATAGTTAAAATAAACCCTCAAGAACCTGAAAAAGCTAAAATTGAATATGCAATCAATATCTTAATGGATGGTGGGGTTGTTGTTTACCCCACAGACACACTCTACGGTATTGGGGTTAATATATTCAATGAAACGGCTGTTGAAAAGGTTTTTAATATTAAAAAGAGGTCGAAATCAAAACCCCTTTCAGTTTGCCTTTCCAGTATTGGAGACATTTTTAAGGTAGCTTACATGGACAGTTTAACTGAAAAAATCGCAAGAAACATTCTTCCAGGACCATTTACATTGATATTGAACAAGAAGGAAAATATCAGCACGGTTTTAACTGCAGGTGAAAACAAGATAGGTGTTAGAATACCTGATAGTAAGGTGTCCATGGAACTTTCACGTAAATTTCCAGTAACAGCTACGAGTGCCAACATATCCGGTATGAAGGCTCCAGAATCTCTAGAGGGAGTTTATAATCAGCTTGGTGAATCAGTTGACCTAATTTTAGATGCAGGAAGGCTTGAAAAGACCCTTCCGTCAACAGTGGTTGATATGACCTGTAATCCACTCAGAGTACTTCGTAAAGGTTCAGGGGTGGAATTATTTGAAAAGGAGAATACTGAAAATAGTAACATATAAAAAGTTTTCAGCTTCAACTAAAAAAAGATGCGATATTAGGTAAAGTAAAGTATAAAATGGAATAAAGACTAAGATCTGATTTATTTAGGGCATTTGTTTGTTTATTTCATGATACCATCCTTCACTGGTTCCTCCATTAAGTTTCGGAAGTATAAAACTTCTAAAAATGGTTTCAACCATTACTTTGAACATGTATTTATGTTCTAAGAGATACTTTGGCCGTGTATAAAATTTTAAGTAGGCTTTTGCCAGTTTTCGTTCCACAAACTTCTTGCTCAGCCCTATATTTTCATACTTTATAACAGATTTCAGAACAGTGTATTTATCCCAGTTTTCTGTGTCCAAAAGTTTTTTATCCTTAAGTTCATGGTATATGGGTGTTCCTGGAAAAGGAGTCAATATTGAGTATTGGCTGTAATCTGCATTCAATTTTATTGAAAAATCAATGGTTTTATCAATTTCATCAGCAGTTTCTCCTGGAAATCCCAGGATGAATGAAGTTAAAACCCTTATACCTGCATCTTTTGCGGATTCAACTGCGTATTCTGCCTGTTTTAGGGTGATTCTCTTTTTCATGAGATCCAAAACCCTCTGTGAGCCGGATTCAACTCCATAGTAAAGGGTGTTCATACCCGAGTCCTTCAATTTGGCAAGCAAATCTTTATTAACCATGTCAACCCTGGATGATGCAACATAGCTCACATCAAGTCCCCTTGACTTTATCTCGTCGGCTATTTCACCGGCACGTCTTTTGTTCATCATGAATGTGTCATCGAGGAAGGCTATATTTTTAATTTTGTACTCGTTTGTGAGCTCCTCAACTTCATCCACAACATTTTCAGGGCTTCTTGAACGGAATTTTTTGCCCATTATCAAGGACGATGAGCAGTATTCGCATGAATAAACACATCCCCTACTTGTGATCATGTCTCCTTCCTGATCCTTTGAAACTCCGTAGGCATGGAAGGGTACAAGATGCCTTGCAGGAAATGGAATAGAATCAAGATCTACTATTAATGGTTGGGTTTCTCTTATTTTAATTGCATTCCTGTCGGGGGTTCTGTAAACTATTCCCCTAACATTTTCAAGACCTTTAACTCCATACTTTGAATAATTTTGTGCAAGTTCAACAACTGTTTTTTCACCCTCACCCACAACAACCAAATCCAGAAATTCATTTTCCTGTAGGGTTTCAAAGGGGATAAAGGTTGTGTGTGGACCACCTATCATGGTAAGTGTGTTTGGAAGTGTTTTTTTGATCTTTTCAACATATTTCAGTGCCTTTTTTATGTTGGATGTGCTTGCTGTAAGTCCCACGATCATGGGATCCATCTTTGAAACCAGTTGTGTAACCTTTTCTTCACCCATCTGCATGATGTCATCATCCAATATTTTAACGGACATCAATGCCTTTTCAAGGGATGCAGCAAGATACATAAGATTTAATGGCGGAACTTTAAATCCTAAACAATTTTTCACGGCATTTTCATCACAGGGATTTATTAAAACCACGTCCATCATTTTTCACGTCCTGAATCTTTTAAATTTAATACCAGCCCTCCATATGTTCCAAGTTAAAACAGAACCTTCCAAATTTTATCTTCATAAAACCTGCAATCTTGTAAAGGTGGATGGTTTAACTACATTTAAATAAAAATCTGCAGTGGATTTACAAATTTTCTGGTTTTAATATATCTTTTATGAAATTTAAAAATTTTTTTATTAAAATTCAGATAAAAGATTAGAGCAAATCTATTTTTATTGAGTTAACACATCTACTTATAAGAAAGTTAAAATCAATAATTATTATAAAAAATATAAATATTATTATTGAGTTGCTTATGAAATTTGAATTAAAGTTAATTAAACTTAATTAAACAGGTTAGTTAATCATCAACTTGATTTAAAACTAAATTTTAAAGGGAGTAATATATTGAAAGTTCTATCCAACCTAGAAGAAAAGAGCAGAATACCCACGGGATCACCCATAGATAATATAATGGGAGGGGGTGTTGAAAGAGGATGTCTCACCCAGTTTTACGGCCCTCCAGGTTCTGGTAAAACCAACATAGTTCTTCAGCTCATTGTACAGTGCGCAAAAACTGGAGGTAAGGTCATATTTGTGGATACAGAAGGTGGATTTTCAATAGAAAGGGTAAAACAAATATCAAACGGAAATTTTGATAGTTTAGCACCTAATATCATGATCCTTGAACCCACAACCTTCAAGGAACAGAATGAAGTTTTGAAAAAAATTGAAAACAGCATAGATTCTGGAAAGGAAAAGGTTGAACTTGTTGTTTTGGATTCTGCAGTTGCACTCTACCGACTGAAGGATGGTGAATCCAAACAGATGAATAGAGAGCTTGGAAAACAGATGGGAAGACTTTCAAGGATTGCAAGGAAAAATAATGTTGCAGTTGTAATAACAAACCAGATATACTCAATTTTTGATGCTGACGGTACCGATGGTATGATAGAACCTGTTGGAGGTACAATACTCAAGTACTGGAGTAAGATAATGGTTGAAGTTGTGAGGATAAACGGCAGTGGTGAACGTTTTGCCGTCTTGAAAAGGCATAGAAGCAGGCCTGAAGGATTAAGGGCGCGTTTCAGGATAGTTGATCACGGCCTGGAATAACCTTCCAGATCAATTTTTTATACTTCAGTAACCTACTCATCATAATTTTGTCCTATTGGTGATGATTTTTTTTTATTGAATAACTAATAAATTTATAAAATTAAAAATGAAAGAGTAAACCAAAGGTAAGAAAATAAGGAATAGATAATTTTAAATCATGTCAATACAAATAGAAAAGAAAGATGAATTAACCCTACAAATATTTAGATGTTAATTGAATACAAGAGGATAGATTTTAGAACTATTAATAGAACTGCTGAAAGTTTAAATTTCCAGTTTTAAGGGCTATTTAACTAAATATTGAAAAAAATAGTTTGTTTAAAAGGATAAAGAAGTAAATTCGAGCCTTTTAATAATTCTAAGGATTATCTGCTTTTTTAAGATAATTTTATAGATATGATACGATTGTGTTGTGAGATGTATGATTTCACGGAAGAAGTATGCAAAAACTGCAAAGATGATACCAAAGGGTTTTAAAACACCCAACGATTTTTTCAATTACGTTTACAACGACGAAGACATGATCTGGATGGGTCAAAACACCAACCACCTTCATGATGAAAACGGAATTATGAATGCCATGATGGGCAGTATCAGAAAAAGAAATTACTGCAAATACCCACCTCCAGAAGGATTTCCTGAGTTAAAGGAACTGGTACTGGAAGATCTTGGGCTTAACGATGGCAGGTTTGATATTCTAATAACTGCAGGTGGTACAGAATCCCTTTACCTGTGCACCAACGATATTCTGGAGCCAGAAAACAACACCATAACCTGTGATCCAGGTTACCTCATAATAGACAACTTCGCAAGCAGGTTCGGGGACCATGTAAAATCTGTTCCAATCTACAACAAGGAGTGCGGCTACAAACTCACACCGGACCTTGTAAGGGAGAACATGGATGATAACACCAAACTGGTGGTGCTGGTTGACCCACTGAATCCCCTTGGATCATGTTACACAAAGGAGGAGTTAAAGGACTTTGCGGATCTTGCAGAGGATAATGACATTTACCTTTTACATGACATCACCTACCGTGATTTTGCAAGGGATCACAATTTGATGGCCAAGTACGCACCTGAACACACTGTCACTATATACAGTTTCTCCAAGATCTACGGAATGGCCGGCATGAGGATAGGTGGAATCATTGGAATACCTGAGATCATAAGCTCAATAAGGAGTATCGTGATAAACGACCTTGGAACCAACGTTGTTGCACAGCACGGTGCAATAGCAGCCCTTAAAACCAAACCAGATTGGCTTGACCACGTAAGGAACACCACCCGCGGCAACCAGAAGATAATCAAGGAAGCAGTTGACCAGGTTGAAGGAGCATTCATTCCAGTTTATCCATCAGACGGTAATATGATGGCAATAGATCTCTACGATGCAGGTATAAAACCAATGGATGTTGCAGATTACCTCCTTGAGAGGAAGATATTCACAAGGGAAGGATCCTACACCAGCAAACTATTCGGACACAGATACCTGCGTGTGAGCTATTCAATACCACGGGAACAGGTTGAATACTTTGGGGAAGAGTTCCTAAAGGCCATTGATGCTATAAAATCTAAATAAGATTTTATTTTTTTATTTTTTTTTAAGATATTTATTTTTAATATTTCCACTAAAATTTCTATTTTTTTCATTTGAAAAATAGGAACCATTAGAAGTATCACTTATTTTTTAAAAATCATTATTTTAATATTTATTTTAATTTTACACAGTTAAATATCACTTATTTAGTTTATAGCCTGTTTTTTAAGGATAAAAACTTAAAATAACCAATTAGGAAAGCAAAAATAGAATTTAAAAAAGTAGAACTTCAATTAAAAACAAATAAAAGGTTTAAATGGATTAAAAAGGGCTAAAATAGGTAATAATGGAGATTAAACTTCACCAGATGACTGATGATCTAGCTCTCCAGATAATAATATTCTCCCTTCTCCTTCTGCTCACGGTCAAGGTAGCTTCCGAACTTGTTAACACGTGGCCTTTTAGTTTCCTTGTCACGGCGGAAGGTTATTCCCACATCTGAGAGGAAGCTGTTCATTGCAGAGCGCAAATCCATTGGTTTGCTTGCATGTCCCTCAACTCCAGGTTCACCGTGGAAAACCATTGCACGGTCTGAAATGTAATCTATGAACACTATGTCGTGGTCAACAATGATTGAAGCGGCATTACGACTTTCAACAGCTCTTCTTATAGCTCGGGCAGCACGGAGTCTTTGTTCAACATCCAGAAATGCTGTGGGTTCGTCGAAGAGGTACACTTCAGCATCCATGGATAATGTTACTGCAATGGAAAGTCTCTGAAGCTCTCCTCCACTTAAATCTCCAACATCCTTGTCCATTATATCATCAAGGGAGAAAGGCTTCACAATCTCTGTTTTGAAGATGTTTGTACCATAGTTAGGGGCTGTTGTTATCAGGAGTTCCTGAACACTACCATCAAAGTCTGATGCAAGGTACTGGGGCTTGTAGGCAATTTTAACCTTTTTACTTATCTTTCCACTGTCTGGTTTGGTTACATTTGCAAGTATTTTGGCAAAGGTGGTTTTACCAATACCGTTTGGACCAAATGCAGTTATTATTTCATCGTGCTGCACCTTTCCAGCTTCAGCTTCAAGTGAAAATCCTTCGTAGGATTTTTTGATTGTGGTGTACTCTGCAAGAACTGCAGCTTCACCCTCCTGAGCTGGAGGTTTCACATCAAACACAATTGGCTGCTTTCTGATACGAATGTTTTCTTCCCTTAAAAATCCGTGAAGGTAAGCGTTTATACCCACTCTAACACCCCTCATCTGAGAAACAACACCGTATCCTCCAGGCTGACCATAGAGAAGGTGCACGTAATCGGAAATTGCATCAAGAACTGCAAGGTCGTGTTCTATGACTACAACAGCTTTCCCATCTGCTGCAAGGTTCCTTATCACTTTAACTGCATTCAAACGCTGCTTCACATCAAGCCAACTTGTGGGTTCGTCGAAGTAGTAGAAATCAGCATCTCTAAGAACTGCTGCAGCTATTGCAACCCTCTGAAGTTCTCCTCCACTGAGCTTTGAGATGTCCCTGTCAAGGATGGACCTTATTTCAAGGGTGTCAAGGGTTTCATCCATTGCACCCCTCTCATCCACACCCTCAAGCAGGGTTCTGACCTTGCCCTTAACAACCTTTGGAAGAAGATCAACCATTTGGGGCTTGTGCACGACTTTAATGTCTCCACTTGAAAGTTTTTTGAAGTAACCTTGAAGCTGTGAACCCTTGAAGAAATCTATGATATCTTCCCATGAACTCTCTTCCTCGTAGTTTCCAAGGTTTGGTTTTAACTCTCCTGAAAGTATTCTTATAATGGTTGATTTTCCAATACCATTGGGTCCTAATATTCCCACAACAGATCCCGCCCTCACGTTGGGAAGGCCGAAAAGCTCGAACATGTTCTGACCGTAACGGTGTATAGGTTCGTCAAGAGCTTCAGGAAGGTTTATAATGCTTACAGCATTGAAGGGGCATCTGTTGGTACAGATCCCACACCCAGCACATAACTCTTCAGACATTATGGGTTTTTTAGTTTTTTCATCAATTGTTATTGTGTCTTCTTCCATTCTAACGCCTGGACAGTATTCTATGCAGACGTAGTTGCATTTTTTTGGTTGGCATCTATCATGATCCAATATGGATATCCTTGTCAAAATTCATCACCAGAAAATGAGTTTACAATTAAAATTACAATTACTTTTTTTACAGGTTTTATATGATACTTGTACTCAACGATAAATAAAATTATTTTTGCAAGTACAAGATATGATATTATATCTTACAGATAATGTAATTACAATCTAACTTGTAGTTAAAATAACTTTGTAGATCCTCAAAGTAAATCCTAAATAATTAGATGATCCTGTTTTTTGGCTAGAACTAATTATTTATTATTTATTTTATGTAGAAAAAGAGTTTGGGTACATATAATTTCGGCTTTTAAAAAAATTAAAATGTTAAATAAAGAAATTGGCCATTTTTTATAATGCTTTGATGGCCATTTCAATATCTGATGCTTTAACTGTTTTCCTGCCAGCGTGTTTTGCTAGTTTAACAGCGTCTGCTGCAATTTTTTCGCCTGTTTCTTCCAGAACTTTTGCTAATTCGTCCCTTGCGTCATCACTGACTCTTGGAGCACCAGCATTTTTAATTATTCTTCCGACTGGAGCAATTGGTAATTCAGTCATATATACCACCTCATTCAATTATTAAGACTCCATAGTATTTAAGTTTGTCGATCTATTGCTTATTGGTAACCCTTACACTTATTGTGTCATCAATGAAAACTGTAATTAAATATCTGTCTTGGTGGAGTTTTTGATTTCAGTGATCATGATCCATAGTTCCCATCAGCCTGTGAAAAATTGAGTATCAATTCAAAAAATTCAGTAAACTGAAATTGATATTTATTAGAAAAAAATATGGCTCAAATGTTTTGTTGATAATATTTGGAATAATTTTTATTATTAAAAAGCTTCGTTATACACGTTCATGTACTGATTTTTTTCAGGATAACAGTTCTTAGATACAAATAGGAAATAACGCATTATAACTCATTATATCCTTAAAATATCCTTAAAAAAGAATATTTAAAATAAAAAAGTTTTTGAAATCAGTTATTTACCATTGAGTTACCTGAAAAAGAATATTTGAAAAAAATTCTAAAAGATTTACTAAAAGATTCTAATAGATAGGGAACTATTCAAGAATCCAATGCTCAAGGATAAAACAAATAATTCAATATATAAATGGAATAAAAATAATTAACTCCAGTTAAGTAAATTAAAATTCATTTACAAATTCAATCTCAATAATTCAATCTCAATAAAAATCATAAACAATTCACACATGAGGATATGATCCAAATGACAATTAAAATTACAAGCACAGCTTTTAGTGAAGGAGAACCCATACCAAACAGGTACACATGTACAGATGTTAATGTTTCCCCAAGGCTTCAGTGGGAAAACCTTCCAGGTGGTGCAATGAGTATTGCAGTTATATGCGAAGATCCAGATGCACCTTCAGGTACGTGGAGTCACTGGGTACTTTTCAACCTGCCTGCTGACTGCACTGAGCTTCCAGAATGGATTATGGAAAGGGAAGAACTTGAAAATGGTGCAAGACAGGGCCTGAACGATTTTGGAACAGTTGGCTACAGGGGTCCATGTCCTCATGGAGGAACTCACAGATACTACTTCAAAATATACGCCCTTGACACTCTCATTGACCTTCCATCCCTCATAAAGAGACAGGAACTTCTGGATGCAATGGAAGGACACATCCTGGATGATGGACAGCTCATGGGAGTTTACAGCAGATAATTAAAAGTAGGTAAACTAATTACAGTTAGGCAGTAAATTAAGATTTCTACAGTAAACAAGAAACAAGCAAAACCAGGTTTTTTTTATGAAAAGAGAAGTTGAAGAAAGTGTAAATGTATTGAAGGAACTTTTAAAACCTGTTGTGGATGGTGAGAGTTCAGCAGATGATATAAATCTTGATTTATGGGATGAACTCGGATTTTCCCTTGAAAAGGTGATCTTCAATCCAGAAACCCATGACATCACAATTGTAACACCAGATCGACCGGAAAAATCTGCAGTTATAGGGAAGGGAGGTTGGGTTGTTGGAAGGTTGAGGGAAGAACTCGGTGCAAATTCCATTCATGTTGAATCTTATTCAGATATGCTCATTAAGAAATACAGAATGGAACTTGCACTCGAAAAACTAGGGAATATCATGGCAGAATTCATCTCAGAAGATAGGATTCCCCTCCAAAATCTTCAAAAACTACTTGAAAAAAGAATTGAAAATATACACAGTCTTGATTGTACTTTAAATGATTTTAATCCTTCTGAAATTCACTCAGATGCAGATAGTGTTTTAGATGAAGCTAGGGATCACAGGGCAGTGGTTGCACTTTCTGGTGGGGTGGACAGCAGTGCATCCCTTGTAATTGCCAAGTTCATGGGATTCAATCCAGTTGCAGTTACAGTGAATCCTGGTGAGATCGTACTTCCAAGGTACTTCCAGAAGAGTGTTGAAAATCTTTCAGAAAGTCTTGAAGTTCCTCATGAATACGTAACAGTTGACATGAAATCAGTTGTAGATGATGCACTTGAGGGAAAGATCCATCCATGTGGACGGTGTTCATCTGTAATTGAGAATGCAGTTATGGCTTACGCTAATAAAATAAAAGTTCAATTTGTAATATTTGGAGATTTTCTATCCACAGGGTCGCAGTCAATCCTTTTAAAGGACGGTATTTGGAGAATCAACATGCCTGCAATGCTTTCTGCAACCAAGGGTGAAACAAAGGGTTTAGCAGGTAGATTTGGAATTGAAAGTCGTGCAGGCTACGGATGTCCGCTTATAAATGAAGTTCATAAGATGCATCCACATATGCGCAGGTTTTCAATTCAAAGGGTTTTAAGGGAAACCCGGGCTGGTGTTCTTGAGCCGGGTGAAGCCCTGAACCTTATAATGCGAACCCTTTAATCCATTTTTTTACTTGATCAAGGTCATTATTCCGTATATCACAAGGAATATTCCAACCAAATACCCCACAAGCTGGGGGTATATGATCATAAGAACACCGATTATGATTGCAATTATTCCCAGTATTTCACGGTTTGTATCGCTTTCCATGGAAATATATTTTGTAATCAATCCTATATAGATATTATGAAAATCAGGGTGGATATGTTGATAAGTTTTATTACTGGAAATGGGTGGTTTAATGGATAAGATATGTCCAAGCTGCGGATATCCAATGTTTTACAGTGAGTCAGATGGATTTTGGTACTGTTACAACTGCGGTTACATGGAAAAAGATTGAATTATTTTCAATAACTTGTTTTAAAAAAGATTTTTTTTGATGATTTTATTTTTTAATTTTTTTAAATAAATATAAAGAATTGTATCTGTAAAAAAAATTTATTAGAAATTTTTAATTCATTAAGCTAATACTTCAATAAAAATAATAAAAAAGGAGGTTAATAAAAAACTAATTTGATTAATCGAAACCTTCAGCCCTTAAAAAGTTCTGTAACCTCTTTATAACCTCTTCAACAGCTTCAGGTGAAGATCCGCCAATTGCCCTACGGGTTTTAACGATCTCGTAGGGGTCAAGTGCCCTCTTAACGAGCTCATCATCAATTCCAAGCGGTTCACCACGTATCTCCATTGAAACTTCATCCAGGAACTTTGAATCTATTTCTGCAGGTTTTATTCCTTTTTCAATGGCTTCTGTAACTGTTCTGCCCACTATTTGATGTGCAACACGGAATGGCATGTTCTTTTCTTTTACCATTAGATCTGCAAGTTCTGTTGCAGCTGCGAAGTTGGAGTTTGCAAGTTCCCTTCCCCTTTCAACATTGAACTCCACAGAGGCAAGCATGTGGTGTGTGATATTCAGCATGGAGTGTGCAGTATCAACACTGTTCCACAGGTGAGGTGTCACTTCCTGAAGGTCACGGTTGTAGCTGTGAGGTAGGGCCTTCAAGATACTCATAACTGTAACAAGCTCCCCATATAACACACCAGTTTTTGCCCTTCCAATCTCTGCAACATCGGGGTTCTTCTTCTGAGGCATTATTGAAGATGTTGATGAGTACTCATTGGATATTTCAACCATACCAAACTCATAGGTACTCCATATAACCAGTTCCTCACAGATCTTACTCAGATTCGATGCAAGCATGGACAGTGCAAAAACTGTTTCTGCCATGAAGTCCCTGGAACTTACAGCATCTATGGAATTTTCCATGAGCCTTGCAAAACCCAGAAGTTCCCTGGTTCTTTCACGGTCTATTGGAAAACTCGTGGTTGTCATGGCTGCAGCACCAAGGGGACACATATCAACCCGTTTATATGCATCAACAAGCCTCTCATAATCCCTTCTCAGCTCATTTGCATAGGCCAGAAGATGGTGGGCAAAGGTTGTTGGCTGTGCATGCTGAAGATGTGTGTACCCAACCATGATGGTTTCCTTGTTCTCAGATGCAATATCCAGAATGGTACCAATAAAAGCCAGTAAATCTGCATTGATTTCTCTGATTTCCTCTTTTAGGACAAGTCTTAAGTCCGTTGCAACCTGGTCATTCCTGGATTTCCCAGTGTGCATGAAACCCGCTGTTTCACCTATTTTGGCTGTTACGTAGTTTTCAAGGGCCATGTGTATGTCTTCAACAGAAGGATCCAGGTTAAGGGCATCTATTCCTTCAGATTCAAGGTCATGAAGTGCTTCAACTATTTTATCAGCATCTTCAGGGGGTATTATGCCCTGTTCTTTAAGCATGGTTGTGTGTGCAACGTTACATTTGATATCTGCCAGGAATATGCGTTTGTCAAATTCCATGGATGATGTGAATGATGCAGCGTCGCTTGTCATCTTTCCTTTTAGTCTTCCAGACCTGAGATTCAAAAAGTTCACCTAAAAAAGTTTGTTAAATTAAAAATTAATAAAAATAAAAGAATTTAATGTATTTAATTATATTTTTGGAAGTTTAGATTTATTTTTTTTAAATCTATTTTTTATCCTTTTTCCACTGGGTGTAACCGCATCTTCCACATGCGTATCTGTCTCCGTGGTCAGCCATGAAGACTCCGTGGGAACATCTGACACATTCAGGGTTTTTTCTTATGATCTTGTTATCTTTAACTTCGTAAAGCTGGTATTTTTTCATAGTTAAATCCTCCCTTGGGTATTTTTTAGTTAATAAGTTAAATTAAATCTATTTAAATAATTATATATTGCAGTTTTTACTTCAATGCACTGGGTTGAAAAAAGAATTGGTTGGAACTGTTTGTACTGAACTAATCCAGTTATTCCTCAGCTTCTTCTTCAGATTCCTTTTCAGGTTCTTTGTTTTTGGATACAACATGTTTTGTTTCGATTTTAGAGAGGTTTTCCTCTGAATCGTAAAGTTTTGCGTATCCTGCTGCTTTACCTTCACCGTAGGATGGTTTGACATTATCCACAACAAGAAGGTTTTTGTCAACGTTTAAAAGTGCTACAAGTCTGTTTTTAACGTCAAGAATTTTAGGGGTAGATTCTCCCTGGTATGTGCATTCAAAGCGTATTTCAGTTCTGTTTAAAAGTGGATTTTCGATTTGTTCGTTTATATTGATGTCCATATTATGCCTCCTCTAACATTTTGATCAGGCGTTCTGCCGTTTTTTTAATTTTATCAACTTCACAAAGCACCACACCCTCCCCGGGTTGACCATATAATATTATGGAGCCTGAAGGGGCCATTATGGCACATGGAATAACAGCAAGATCTTCTTCCCCATTAACTGTGATTAAAACATGGTGTTTTGAATCCATGAGTTGGAAGGCTTTTTCAATTGTTTTCCACAGATCATCTGTTATTGTTCCAGGTGGGTTTTCTGTTTTTAATGTGATGTTATCGTAATATATTTCATCTTCAGAGGGTCTTCTCTCAATTTTGTTATCTACAATACCCATATCTGGTATTATTTCTGCTTCAAGGATGTTACGGGTGGTAACATCACCTATTGAAATGATGGGGTTCCCATTCTGAATTGATGATTTTAAGATTTCTTCTGCATCTTCTATTGAAGGATAGAGTTTTCCAAATGGTTTTTTAAACTCTGATCTCATTTCTTTTTTCAGTATTAACACTATCTAACCCTCAGGGCATATTCTCCAGGAAGTGTTATATGGAGATCACTTGCAATATTTGATTTTTCAGGATCCACAACTATCAGGAAGCCACTCCAGTTTTTTGAAGTTGGTATGTTACAAATTGCACATCTCTCTTCATCCATGATCCTGTGGCATTTGGTGCATGCTTTTGTAACCATTTAATCCTTCTCCTTTGCCTTTTTAGTCTTTTTATTCTGCTTGTCCTTCTCTTCCTGGATCCATTCAACTCTTCCAAGGCCCGGCTGCCTCATTGTGAGACCTATCTTGGTTTCTTTAGAGGATTTTCCCTTGATGCTCAGGGCAACTATTCTTGCACGAACCTTGTTACCCTCTTCAAGGCTTTTCTTGGATTCTTTACCTATGAGGGCTCCTCTTTTTCCATCGTAGTTTATGTAATCATCTGTAACCTGCGAAACGTGTACAAGTCCGTCCATTGGTCCGATGCGTATGAATGCTCCGAACTCCATTATTTCTATGACTTCTCCTTCCACAACTTCGTGTAATTCTGGTTTGAAGGACAGTGCTGTGAATACGACATCATAGTAAGCTGCACCATCGCCCATTATAACCCTTCCGATGCCTATTTCTTCAATTTCTTTGACTGTTACCATCAATCCCAGTTTTTTGTCTATATTTCCAACGTAGCTCTCATTTAAGATTTCTACTGCCACTTCTTCCACTGGTTCTTCAAACCGGTTTGGTGGGATTCTCACAGTGTCTTCTATTTTGGATATTAAATACAATCAAATCCCCCTAATTCCTGCTTTAATTATAAGCAAACATCCACTTACTTTTTAATGATCTAATGATCATTCAGTTTAATCTGTTCATTAGATTTAACTAAGGTTATTTAAATTTTTATTTGTTCATGTTGCACCATGGATCTAAATTCATGGCCATGAACCTAATTTTCTGAAGAATTCATTCATAGAAACTACATTTCATTGTAAAGTTCTTTTGAATGTTTAATGGCTTCAAATGCTTTCTCTGCGTTGTCCCATCCAAGAACTTCAGTTGTTTTTCCCTCGAGCTTCTTGTATTCTGTGAAGAAGTGTTCTACTTCATCAAGGAAATGTTTTGGGATGTCTGTTATGTCCTTAACATCGTTGTACCTTGGATCGTTTACTGGAACACCAAGAACCTTATCGTCACTTTCTCCACCATCCATCATTCTCATGATACCTATTGGTCGGGTTTCTATAACACAACCTGGGAATGTGGCCTGATCCATCATGACAAGTATGTCCATTGGGTCTCCATCGTCCCAGAGGGTTTGGGGTATTATACCGTACTCTGCAGGGTAGTGAAATGGAGAGTAAAGAACCCTGTCAAGTGCAAATGCTTCTTTATCTTTATCATATTCATATTTGTTCCTTGATCCTTTTGGAATTTCCACAACAGCGTATAAAACGTCTGCAGATGGTCCTGTTGGTATGTCTTTCCAGAGATTCATGTGATTCCTCCAAAAAACCTTGAGATAACCTTTAAAAAAAGGTTCATCAAAAGATAATCTTTACTCAATTATAATAATTTTCTAATAATTTTTAAAAATTTAATGTTAGTTCATATATTTAAATGTCCATCAACAGCAAGATACCTTCTTTGACGAAGATAAACAACAGTTATTCCTCTTTTTTTTGCCCTGTTTCTCAATTCACGGTCATTTGTACATAAAACATCCTTAGAATTGGATTTGAACATTTTAAGGAGTGCATTATCCACGTGTTCTCCCCTTTTGAGTTCAAGTTCCACAGTTTGCACTGGCTCAGAGCTTGCTATTTTAATAGCTACTCCTGCTGCAATTTTGTCTTTGCCTTTGGATCTCTTTTTTATGACTTCAAGTTCCCTTAGAACTGGTGATGGGACAACATAACTGTGAGATGGTAGGATGCGCTCAAGTTCACCTACAATATCAACGTGAAACTGAGCGGGTATCATAAAAAATTTGCATCAAGAACTGCAAAGGGTTTATTTGATGATACCATATCCTATTAACCTCCATCTTGCACCTACACGTCGGCTGAGTGCAACTCTCTGGCCTTCCTCAGCACATACAGGTAGTTTAAGTTTAACCTCAACTTCCTTTTTCCTGGCGCTGGTAACAACTCCAATGGTGGTTGTTGTTCCTATGTTTATCATAAGTGGTTCTGATGATTTGATAGGGTCAACATCACGTTCTTCCTTGGTACCAACCACCCTCTCAAGCAGGTGGGTTTTCATTGTGAACCCATGTATTATAGGGGGTAGTGTTCCAGGTTTTCCTGCAACTGATCCTGAGAGGGAATCAGCCTTTGTAAGTGCAGGGTCAAGTTTAGTACCAACTCCAATGAGTCCTCCAGGTCCAACTTCTTCAACAGCTTCATCAGCTGCAACAAGACCTGTGATTTCAGAGAATAAGCTTATCCATTCACTTTTACCCTTCTTCTTAATCTGAATTCCGGGTTTCACCTCGATCTCATCGCCGACTTTAAGTTTTCCCTGAACAAGGGATCCACCTATTACTCCACCCTGAATATTCTGGGGTTTGCAACCGGGTTTGTTAATATCGAAGGACCGTGCAACGTACATTCTTGCAGCTTTTCTCAGTGAACGCCTTGGAGTTCTCATTTTCTCCTGGATTGTTTCAATGAGAATGTCTATGTTCGCTCCCTGCTGGGCAGATACTGGTATTATGGGTGCATCTTCTGCACATGTACCCTTGACAAACTCTTTTATTTCTTTGTAGCTTTCTATTGCCCTTTCCTTTGAAACAATGTCTATCTTGTTCTGGACGACTATAACATCTGTGACTCCTATAACATCAAGGGCCATTAAATGTTCTTTTGTTTGAGGCTGTGGGCATGGTTCATTTGCAGCTATAACAAGAACTGCACCGTCCATTATTGCCGCACCTGAAAGCATGGTTGCCATGAGTGTTTCGTGTCCAGGTGAATCAACGAAGGATACTTTCCTGAGTAGTTGTGTTTCTTTTCCACAGTTCTCACATATCTCTGCTGTTGTGTAGCACTGTGGTTCAGGACACTCCATACACCTGCGGAAGGTTATGTCAGCATAACCCAACCTTATTGAGATACCTCTCTTAGTTTCTTCACTATGGGTATCTGTCCATATGCCCGATAGGGCCTTTGTCAAGGTTGTTTTACCATGATCAACGTGCCCTACAAGCCCAATGTTTATTTCGGACTGTATTTTCACAAGTTACACCTGTAAAAAATTCTAATCCTCACTCTGTTCTTCTTTGTTTAAAAGTTCAGCTATAGTTTTGCTGCCTTTCTCTGCAATGGTCGTGTTGATCTGTACTATGTCATCGGAGACTGTGTTGCCTCTGACGGTTTTCCTTCTTCTCTGACCGTCTCTTTTTGGTTTGAAACCTATACCACCGGATAGGAGACTTTTCATTCTCCTTGGGCCGTCAACATCTTTCTTCATTGGAAATCCGTTTTTATCGCTTCCACCGGTTAATTTAAGTTTATATCCTGTTAAACCAACTAGAGAGGCATCGAATTCATCACCGATTTTTAATCCTATGAGTTTCTTTGACTCTGCAGCTTCAACTTCAACTTGATGGCTGTTTTCGCCTTCTGAAATAACTAATTTAAATGCCAATCTATCTCCTCCATCTTATTCTTGGTTTTTTATAGTCTATATTATTTATCGTTTTCCATTGTAGAAACTTCAATGATCATAATACCATGGATATCCCAATATTAAGGATTTATAATTTTAATAAGGATCTTATCCATTAAATTTTAACTATTTTTTATAATTTAATTTATTTTAATTCCTTCAATTTAAAGTCAATTAAGGTTAATCAACATTGAATCCAATGGATTAAATTCAATCTTGTTCATCTTCTAAATTTATATGAATTGATTTAATAATTTATGATATTAATATTGTAGTTATCAGGTTTAATATTCAACCCTCAAACCCCATAATGAATCATCTTTTCTTTTTATCTCAACTATTTCATTGAGTATTTGAAGTTCATCTTCTGAGAGTTTGCCCTTGAGTTCTGCTTCAAGGATCTTAAAGTGGTTTTCAGGTATGTCCACGTATAAAACGTCTCCTTCTTCAAAATCTTTTTGGAAAACAGCATCCTTTATTGCCATGGCAACCTTCTGGCCCCTTGAGGTTGAAGGTTTGTTCTCTCCCTTATCCTGCATGCTCTCAACCTTCCCAACACGTTCACCACGCTCATTTATGAGGCCATAATCCTTTTTCATGGTGCCTCCAAGAACTTCTATACCTGCAATTGCAGGTTTGCTGTGTCTGAAAACGAGTTTAGGGATTATTCTGAGTTTTGCAGGTTTTATCACTGCATCCAACCATTCTTTTCGCTTTCGTTCCTCTGCAGCATCCGTCCATTCCTTATAATCCTCAGTAAGTTGGTAAATAACATTCGCAGAGAAAAGTTTCAGCTGGGAACTTTTTATTTCTTCCACTGCAGATGGGAGTACCTTGACATTGAATGCTATGATCACACCGTAGAGTGGGTTTTCCTTCTGGACTATGGCAGTATCAAAGACATCACGCCTTGAAACATCCCCTATATCTGCAACCCTTATGGGCACATCCATAGCTTTCAGCATATTAACAAGTGCTTCAAGGGATCCAAGGGTATCTGCCTTTACAGTTACGCCCATTTCATCAGTGTCTATTTTAATACTTTCAATTTCACTTAAAATCTCTTCTTTAACCTTATCAAAATCTTTACCTGCAACACGCAGTGGAGATCCTGACATAACGTCTTCAATGTTTGGAGCCACGATCTTTATACCTGCAGCTGCAACAACTTCATCAACCTTTTTGAAACGTTTCTTAGACTCCCTCATCTCTTCAAGGGGTCTTGGTTTTAGAAGGGATCTTATTTTGGTGGTTATAATTTCTTTATCAGTTGTAAGGGCTATTGTATCAGCTTTTTTAAGAATTCCATCGTATATAACTGCATCAACAGTTACTCCAAGCCCTGTTTCCTCTTTAACTTCAAGGATGGTTCCCTTTGCAGGGGAATTTGTCTCAATTTGGAGCTGTTCCTTGAGGTACTGCTGTGCAAGCCCCATCAACATGGTTAAAAGTTCAGCTATTCCTTCACCGCTTTTTGCGCTTATTGGAATGATACTTATCTGCCTTGCAAAATTCTGAACCCTGTCGAATCGTTCAGATTCAAATCCTTCATCATGCAGTATTCCAACAAGTTCGTAGATATTGTTGTCCAGTTTTTCCTGAACACTTCTGGCCTGTTTGTTGTAGGTTTGAATGAATGAAAGACCTTCATATGTTTCCCAGCCGTAGATCTTATCGATCTTGTTTGCTGCAACTACGAAGGGAGTTTTACACATCTTGAGTATGTTCAAGGCTTCATAGGTCTGAGGTTTGAAACCCTCATTTGAATCCACGATTAGAATTGCCAGATCCGCCAGTGCACCACCCCTCTTCCTGAGGGTTGTGAAGGCTTCGTGGCCTGGAGTGTCAATGAAAAATAGTCCTGGTAGTGTCTCTCTAATGTCCAGTTTCTTCAGAAGGTCGCCGCAGATGTTGTCTATAACTTCCATTGGAATTTCAGTCGCACCTATGTGCTGTGTTATTCCTCCAGCTTCCCTCTGGGCTATGGCACTGCCCCTTATAAAATCCAGGAGTGTTGTTTTACCATGGTCAACATGGCCCAGAACAGACACTATTGGTGATCTAATCTTCAATTTTATCCTCCAGATAACAATTAAAATGTTGTAAATATATTATGCTGTAAATATGTCCTAAATTATCTATTATTCTACTCATTTAGGATAAGATTTGTTTAAACTGAATCTTCCATTCATGAAACAGATGAAAATTTGAAAAAAAGAGCTTAAAAATTAAATGCTCTTCAATCAATTCTTTTTAAGGTTCTTCGTATATCAGTTCTTCATCAGGTAGAACGTACTCGCAGATTTCAGATTCATCGAAAAATAGTGATATTTCTCTTTTTGCAGAATCTGGTGCATCTGAAGCGTGTATTATGTTTCTACCTGTATCTATGGCATAGTCGCCCCTTATTGTACCCATCTCAGCTTCCTGAGGGTTGGTGGCTCCTACCATCTTCCTGATCATGCTTATACATTCTTCGCCTTCAATGACTGTTGCAAGCACTGGGCCGGAGGTTATATAGTCAACGAGGTCTTTGAAGAATGGTTTTTCAGCGTGTTCTCCGTAGTGTGTCTCTGCAAGTTCCTTGTTTATAACCATCATCTTTGCAGCCAGTATCTTGAGTCCGCGTTTTTCAAAACGGCCTATGACTTCTCCGGCAAGTCTCCTTTTAACTGCATCAGGTTTGAGCATTACGAAGCTTCTCTGTTTCATTGTTTAACCCACTTAACCTTTCTTGGAACTCTTCCGAGTTTTATCCTGTTTTTCTCACATTTACTGCTGCAGAAGAAATAGACTGTTCCGTCCTTTTTGACGTACATTTTTCCTGTACCTTCTTCAATTTCTTCTCCGCAGAATGAACATGTTCTCATATTAAACACCTGTCTGTCTATGGGGTACGGATTTCCTTAGCTTCCCGTATTGTGTCCAGCAACATTAAAACGTCGCCTTCTTTTATTGCTCCCATGACGTTTCTGGTTAATATTCTACCTTTATCTCTTCCATCGAGTATCCTACATTTTACCTGCATGACTTCTCCAGTCATTCCAGTTCTTTTGAGAACTTCAATCACTTCAGCAGGAGTTGCTTCTCCCATTACAATCACCTTCAATTAAAATGAGAAAGGTATTTGGTTATGACTCTTTTCGAGTCCCTAAACCTTTCTTGTAAAAATAGTTCTATTTTTTGAGTTCTTCGACTTTCTCAACGATGTCTTTGATTAAGTCTTCAGCTTCGCCTGCTTCTATTATACATGCAGATGCTGTACCAACGTTGAGACCTGCTGCTTCTCCTAATTCATCCTTAGTTGGGATGTAAACGTAAGGAATCTCTTTTTCTTCAGCGAGTACAGGTAAGTGTGCTGCTATTTCTGGTGGTTCAATGTCCTCAGCTATTAGAACAAGTACTGCGTTACCCCTTTCTATGGTTTTGGTAACCTCGTTTGTTCCTTTACCTACTTTACCTGTGTCTTTTGCTATTTCTAAAGCTTCATAAGCTTTGTCAGCTATTTCTTTTGGTACGTCGAATTTAACATACATTGCTTTTGCCATTTTTTTACCTCCTTTTTCATCTGGTTTTAACCATCCATCGGCAGATCTTACTTTTAATGTTCAACATATAAAAGTTCTTCCGATCAGGCAATGACTTAAATTTAATCATTTAAATCAATTGTTGTGTTTAAATTTTTGTTTAAACAACTACCTGGAATCCTTCCTTTATTAAATCTCTTTTTAGGGAATTATCCAAGGGTTAAATCCTATTTAAAACCTATTTAAACTTAAAAATACATGATTTTAGAAGTTCAAAATTAGTTTATTAGATGTTTCACCATCATAGTATATATACTTTCTTTCATGGCTTTTGATGTCAATTAAACATCTCTTTCACATGGCTTTTATTCTTTGTGGAGTTATGATCCCTGGTACATATTGAACCTTCATTTTTTTAGATTTTAGGTTTCAGTTCTCCTCAGAAATTCTCAACAGAACTGCATCCTAGAATTTAACATCATAACATCTGAAATCTTCCAACACCTTTTGGAAATGTTTCCCATTTCTTCCAGTTAATATGAACTTTCATTCACTTGATTTTTGATTCTGTTTTCATTAACTGTTGATTATATCTAGAACATTCTGTAATCAATGTTCCTCCAGATTTCATTTAAGCTAGGATAATATGGGACATGTAACAGGCTTTAAATACAGTTTATAGGGATTTTATCAGTTATATTTACTATCAAATGACTTTTTCTACCAGAAGAATTAAATAAACTATGCTACTGCCATTGGGTATTATAAATGATAATCCAGTAGCCACTGCTGATACTGCTATGAAAAGAAGGCAAGTTCTTCTCATACTATCCAACTTTTTTTTGTTTATCTTACTACTGACAAGTCCCTTTCTGGTTGCATAATACCAGCTTAAATATAGGAAAAAGGCAATTCCTAACAGATTTAAATTGAATATTAACTGGGATACTGTGTACCCTCCATAGGTTCCAGTTAAATCTGTTGTGAAGGGGACTATGACAATGAACAAAAGCCATATTATGTTTATCCATAGAAATGCATCGTCCACATGTTTCACGTAGTGTAACTGTCTGTGGTTGACCACCCAGAACATGGCAAGAAGAATGAAGCTCAAAACAAAACTGATAAATGGGGACACTATGGTGTAAAGTGATTCCTGGATGGCTGTATTGGATATTTGTCCAGATACGTGGGGCACTCCGATACTCAAAACTAAAAGTGTCATTGCTATTGCAAAAATACCATCTGTAAGGGCTAACATACGGTTGCTGGTCATAAAATTATCAGATTCTTCAAAATTACTCATGCAATTTCCTCTTCACTATTAAATTATAATGTGTTATTTTTCAGGCTTTATATGTTTTTTGCAGGACATTGCCCAATAAATCAAGGTTACTTCAATTTTTATATAAAAATAAAAGGCTATGGAGTGAATAGCTCCTTGATTAAATCAATCTTCTATTAAAAGGGTTTTATATTTGGATTTCAGGATCTTATCTAAGAGTTAAAATTTTAAAAATGAATAGGTATCAAGATTAAAAGATTTAAATTAGTAAAATCTAAAAATAAACTCAATAACAATAAGATTGGGGTTTAAATTAGTTTTTAATATTAAAATGAGTCCAAAAATCAGAATTTGTATAAAAATTTATTGCGATAACCAAAAGAAAGAAAGTTAAAAGGACTTAGCGTCCTTTAACTGCCATTTCTATGTCAGATGCTTTTATTGTTTTCCTTCCAGCGTGTTTTGCAAGTTTAACAGCCTGTGAAGCTATTTCTTCGCCTTTTTCTTCTAATACTTTTGCTAGAGCTTCCCTAGCATCGTCGCTGACCCTTTCTGCACCTGCATTTTTTATTATTCTTCCTATTGGAGCAATTGGTAATTCCATCTTTAATCACCTCATTTTTGTATATTAGTTATATTACTCTGTTGTCTTACTGCTATATATATTTATCGTTTTATTTGGTGATTTTTTGATGATCTGTGTGCTGATGGGTCATGTCATGGTCATCCATATGATCTTGGGACAGCCCATGACAAATCATGTTGTATTGGGACACTCATAAAAAATTAGAATATAGATAAGTTTCGATTTTCCCTAAAAAAAATTGTAAGGGGAAATCCATTATTTGCCAGTAATAATGCGTGAAAGAGTGTTAATATCTGCATCAACTTCAACAGGCTTTTCACACGCATTTATAGCAGTATTTGGATCCTTTAAGAGATGTCCAGTTACAATACAAACCACTTTCTCGCCCTTATCCACTTTACCGGTTTCAACTAACTTTTTAAGCCCAGCAATGGATGCTGCGGATGCCGGTTCAACACCAATTCCTTCGGTTCTTGCAAGTAATTTCTGGGCGCTCAGTATCTCATCATCGGTCACTGTTTCTGCAAGACCGTTGGAGTCATAGATTGCACGCAGAGCTTTTGCTGCACTTACAGGTGCCCCGATCCTTATGGCAGTTGCAATGGTTTCCGGGTTTTCAACAGGTACAATATCCTTTTTACCCTTTTGAACAGCGTTGTATATTGGTGCCGCACCTTCTGCCTGAATTCCAGTCATCATTGGCAGATCTTCAATAAATCCTGCGTTGTAAAACTCGTTTACTCCCTTCCATATTGCAGATATGTTTCCTGCATTTCCCACAGGTAATATTATCCTGTCTGGGGACTGCCATCCAAGATCATCCACTATCTCAAATCCAATAGATTTCTGACCTTCAAGTCTGAAGGGGTTCACTGAATTTAGAAGGTAAAGTTGACCCTGAAGTGCCAGGGCAGTTATTGCCTCAAGTGCTTCATCAAAGTTTCCTTTAATGGAGATTACATCAGCTCCATGGAACATTGCCTGAGCAAGTTTTCCAAGGGCAACCTTTCCAGATGGTAGAAGTACCACACATCTTTTACCAGCACGTGCTGCATAGGCTGCCAGTGACGCGGAAGTGTTTCCAGTTGATGCACATCCAACTGTGTCAACACCCAGCTCAACGGCCTTGGTGATTCCAACGCTCATTCCCCTGTCTTTAAAACTTCCAGTTGGGTTTGAACCCTCAACTTTAACGTATAAATCAACTCCAAGGTCTTCTCCAAGTTTCTGGCACTTGACAAAGGGTGTTCCTCCTTCCTCAAGGCTTACTATCTTTGACTCATCTACAGGCATGAACTCCTTGTACTTCCACATGGTTGATTTTCGACAACTAAAAACATCTTTTGAAACTTCAGGGCTGCATTCCACCTCTAATATTGAACCACATTTTTTGCAAGTGTAAATTATTTCATCAAGGCCGTACTCTGCACCGCAGGATATACATCTTATCATCATCTCACCTTTTTTAATTTAATTGATTTTTTTATTTTTATTAACATAATCAACTGCTTTTTAGTCTTTTAGGTTTATTTAAAATTTCACATCTCTAATCTAACCATAAAAACATTTACAAATTTAATTTTATTTGTAAAAAGATAATTACAAACATCTATGTTTATATCCAGTCTATTTTATTCATTTTCCTGTTTATTAAATATAAATTTTCCATGGTATAAAAATTGATTCACACATAAGAATCCATTAGAAAATTAGGTTGATTAAAAATTGATTAATGGATACATTGAATTTTGATTTGAAGGTAATTCAGTTGGAGATATCCATGTAAAAAAATTAGTGAGGTGGATAGTGAAGTGGGATGGAATTAAAAATAAGAAGGGAATTGAAAGGTGGGATGGGGATAAAAATGTTTTATAAAACACTTTGAATGTAGGTTCCCCATGCGATACTTAGATTAGCTTCTATAACTGCTGCAATAATGAGTAAAACAACAGCAATTGCAAAAAGCTTAAGAGATTCCCAGATTTCATCCATATGTGTTTCAAAAACGTATTTCATCTGTGTTACGGTGGATATGTCTGATCTTATATGTAACATGTCTTTCAACACATTTACAATCCAGCTTGTAAGTCTGAACCCTGCAGCTCCTGCTATGATGATTCCAATAACTTCAAAAACTCCGTGTGGTATGGTGAATATTATGAAGTTGCCCAGGGGGTACTGGGTGGCTGCGTATCCAAGGAAAAGCCCGTTAAAGGCTAAATAAACAAAGGTACCAATTCCGAAGATGAGTCCACCGAAGTATATTACCACTGCTACATAAAGGTTGTTTGTTAATATGGAAAGGGTTGTTAATTTAAGCTGTCCTTCAGTGAACCTCTTTTTAAAGTCAGACAACACAAGACTTAAAAAACTGTCAAGTGCACCTGAAAATGCGTAACCTACAAACATGGATACTAAAAATATGGTGGTTGAAATAACCAGAAAGGTTTCATTTCTCTTGTAAAGGCCACTGAAAAAGCCGTCGTATTTATCTTTTTTGAGCATGTATCGATCCCCTAGTTAGTAACTTCAGAATTACTTCATACTTTGTTTATTCCATATTACTAATCGTCCATTAAAACTTTTTCGGCCACATCCATTGCTTTTGCCCTGCTTTTTGATACCTCTTCAAAGAGGGTTCTAATCATACCTGCAGCCTTTGCTTTACATTCACCGCACATAACCGTACCATTTTTACAGTCATGATAAATCTCTTTAAGCTCTTCATCTGATTTTACAAGGTGATAAAGTAACATTTCATAGACGGAACAATCTTCAGGAGTTCCTCCCAGCTCTTGCTGCTCCTTGAGACTTTCTCTGCCACCGGTCTTTGCAGATTTAACCTTTTTCTCAGCAACTTCTGGGCTGTCACTCAGGAATATCGCTGTTTTTGGTTTGCTGCTTGACATCTTATCCCCTGTAAGTCCTGTTATGAACCTGTGGTACGTTGAAGATGGGGCTATGAAGTTGAATTTAGATTTGAAACGTTCTGCAATGTCCCTTGTTAACCTTATATGGGGGTCCTGATCTGGACCTACAGGTACAACTGTGGGTTTTGGGCCGCCGCATTCCTCAAGTTGGGGATGAATAATATCTGCAACCTGCATGAGGGGAACATACAAATGGGAAATGTTTGTGGAACCTCCAAAACCATATATTGCTTTCATTTCGTTCAGGTTCACCCTGCGCCCCAGTAGGTATGCAAGATCTCCAACGAGCTTGTTTTCAGACTGAAGATATGTGTGAACATTTTTTTTATTAAAATCAAGGCCCAGTGCTATGTAGTTGGTTATGTACTCTGAAACAGCGAGTTTTCTTGATTCTTCAAAGTCAACTTCCCTTGCAGAGTAGGATTCCATATCTGCTATGGGTATGTAGATATCTGCACCCTTTGCCTGGTACCATACAAGCTGGTCAACTATCATCTTGTGGCCAATGTGCATTTTACCACTGGGCATCATTCCACTTACAACTGCAAAGTCTGAGCCTTCTCGCATGGCCTTTACAATTCTTCCGTAGTCCCTCTGACCAAAGATTATGCCCCTCTTCATGAGTACGTGGGGATCCTCTATGTCACCAATCATATCTGAAAATGGTTTTATTCCAAACTGTTCTATGAGTTTTTCATAGTCTACGACGGCTGAACTCCATGGATCTATCACTGAATCACCTTAAATTCATTAATATTGAATATTCATTAAAATTTTATTGATTTTTATAATTTAATATTGATTCTAACAGTTTTAATAAGTGTAATGGTTGCAACAATCCTAATTTTATCAGATACTTATATCAGATACTTAAGTAATTAATCATGAATATCTGGAAAAAATGTGCTTAAAGGATTAAAACTTAATTTTCTACGTTTTCAAGGTCTTGTCCATTCCACGTTGTAGTAGGTTATATCGTTTTCATCATCAACAACTGCAAAGAGGAGTTTTTTATTAACTCCATGGGCAACCCTTACGTAACTTGAAAGGTCGAACATGGTGATGTTACAGTTTTCAGGGGCAACCTTTACAAGGTAATTTGAATGACCTTCACCAGGTGAAGTTCCTCGTTCGTAAAGTCTGAATTCAGAGCCGTATTTAAAACCTGTTTTAACGATGTAACCCCTGTTTCGGAGATCCCTGAATACTATGTATTTAGTGAAAAGATCTTTGCTACGTATTACATGGAACATGTCCTCAATGGAAAGCTGTTTTTCACCATCTGAAACTTCCAGTTTTTCCTTCTCCATTAAGAGAAGTGCTTCAACAAGGGAAAGCTGCAGTCCCTCCTCGGTAAGATTGCCGTAATGGCTCTTATCATAGAGTTTACCTCCGTTACTACCCCTGATTATTACTAAATCCTCTGATAACTCTGCATTCATATTCAAACTCGCCCCAATAGGTTAATAAATATTATAAATATTTCTCTCTACCAATGTCTTAAATAAATGTCACTCTAAAAATCTCACTTCAATATTACCATTCCATGGATTTATAAGGCTTACATAGATTGGGTGTGGGGATGTTTTATCCCTTTCACTCTATGGTTGCATGCCTTTTCTTCAGGTCAACTTCCTTTTTACCAAGACGTGCCATAAATTCAGCTATAAGACCATCAAGGAAGAGATGGGTGCTGTCTTCAAAAAGAGTTCCCATTGGGGTCATATCATCATACTGTCCCTTTAAAACATGGGATGTGTAATGTTTCCATGGCTCTTTTGTTTTACTTTCAATGTTAACAATGACATCTGCCTTTTTTCCCAGTGTTGAAGTTGTGTTGGCAGTTATTGCAACAACTTTGGCCCCGGTTTCTGAGGCAGTTTCTGCAGCCATTGTAACAGCTTTGGTTTCCCCAGAACCAGATATTGCAATTAAACAATCTGTATCCTTTATTGCAGGGGTTGTAACGTCCCCAACAACGTGCACGTTAAATCCCAGGTGCATTAACCTCATTGCAAAGGCCATACCCATAAGTTCGGACCTTCCACTGCCCACTATAAAGATAGATTCTGCATTTAAAATGGAATTTATCATCTTATCCACTTCTTCTTCATTTATCAGGTCTATAACCTGTAAAGCATGTTTGGTTATATTTTCTGCTGTTTTTTTTATGTACTCCATATTTTTGAACCTTGTATTGATTTTTTATTAAAATTCTAAAAAAATGATTAATTATGATTTATCCCCTAAGTTTGGATGTAAATTTAATTTAAGAGTTTAATTAATTTTTAGAGTCCGGTTATCCTTATACCTGCAAGTTTTACCTTGTTTCGGATGTTCAGGTTTATGAGCATGGCTGTTATCTTCTCAACGATCCTCGCATTTTCAAGGGCACCGCAATCTATAGATTTAACCCCAGGAATCTTCTCTGCAAGTTCCATAACTGCTTTTTTAGCTTCAGGGTCATCTCCGGATATGAGGCAGTCACACTGAACATCTTCTGGAATGTTTGTGAGGCTTGCAGCACTTATATTGTTGAAGGCAGATACAACCTTCACATTCTGGTCCTTCAGGAATTCTGCGGATCTTTCAACTGCAGAACCTTCCCAAAGATCCACGTACCTGGTTGGTTTGCCACCGAGGCAGGTTTCAAGGGGAACAGTTGCATCAACAAAGATCTTACCTTCAACTTCGTCCTTGATACTTTTGAGGGTGACCATCTGTGCCTGGAGAGGAACCGTTAAAACAACGATGTCCCCTACTGCAGCAGCATCCGGGTTGGTCATTGGGGTGAGGTTATCAATCTCCTCCTTTCCAAGCATGTTTTTTATAACATCAACAGCATTTTCTGCCTTTTTAATATCACGTGATCCTATTATAACGTCTTCTCCAGACATTGCAAATCTGAGTGCTAATCCAAGTCCCTGATCTCCAGTTCCACCAATTATTGATACTTTCATGAAATATGTCTCCTTAATTTTTCTAAGTTTTTTTAAACTAAAAATTATCTTTCAAAATTATTTTTCCTGAATAAATTTATTGAATAGAACCATTGCCACTACTTTTCATGGATTTAAATTTTCATGGATTTTAATTTCAATTTTTCCATTTCTTTTGAGTATCCAATTTTTTTATTCTTTAATTTTCAATTTTTTTGAATGTTGTTAAAGTTACTTCAGGCTTTTCATCTGCAGTTTCAGGTAATCAAGACTTTCATCAACATCCTGCAGATTTCGAACTTCAACAACAAGAATATCCCTGTAATTTGATTTAACAAGATTTTTAAGGAGATTTTCAAAGTCTATACCCTTCATACCTGAACTACCAATGGCATTGTGGCTGTCAAAGGATCCATCGTTGTCGCTTAGGTGGATGTGTTTTATGAGTTTTGATTCAAGCATTTCATCTGTAGAAAAACCCATATTGTGTGCATGACCAACATCCAGAGTCATGTATGTGTTTATTTCCTCAATGATACCTTCAAGTTCCTTTATGTCCTTACCGAGAAGTCCATGGATATCCGGCATGTTTTCAACACACATCACAACCCCACAGTCTTCAGCATACTCTGCACATTCTCTAAGGGATTCCAGATTGTATCTGTAGATTTTATCTGGAAATCTATCTCCAAGAATGGGCATGGTACCTGGATGAACAACAACGAGTCCAGGTTCCAGTTTTGATGCTTTATCAATTGAATTTTTCATCTGTTGAACTGATGAATTCCGCATTGTTCTGTTGTGGGATGCAATGTTGATGTCTGAGATTGGAGCGTGCACACTCACATTTATTTTATAGGAATCAACAAGTTCACTGTTTATCTCATGGTATGGATTCTCATTTATTACCTCACAGTAATCAACACCCCTTTCCTCAAGGTGGGATAAAACCTCTTCAAAGGGTGTTGGGTAAAGTGCAAGGGTTGATACGCTGATTTTCATTTAATTTACCTTTTATTCCTTTAAATTTATATCAATTAATTATTTTAAGATCACTCGTTTCTGATCCTTGCATTTATGGATAAGTCCCGTTTTAAGGCATCTATTATTATATTTGCAAGTTCTATGTCCTTTTTTATCTTGATAGTACCTTTTTTACCCACTGTGGCTGTGAAAAGATATTCATTAGCCACCATGATGTCGAATGGGGTTCCAACAGCATTTTTTTCGAAACTGAGCACAACGTAGTTTCCTGCAAGTTCAGCGTTTATTGGGAATTTATCTCCAGTTTCCTTGGGTTGGATCTCCTTGGACTGGAGAGGTTCAACACCTATACTTATGCCGATACGTTTTTCAACTTCATCTATTGTTTTACCTTTCTTACCAATGAGTTGTGGAATGTGCCTCTCTTCTAACCAGACTGTTGCACGTTTATCAGACTTCATATCCACTTCAATGGTTGCATCAGGAATTCTGCGTTTTATTTCCTTTACTATTTCACGTTCTGCAATCTTTTGGATGGGTGTTTTCTCGAACTGGACTTCACCCACTTCCATAACGATTGTTTGTTCCCCGTATGTGTATATCTCGTGTACAGGTGTTCCTGTTTCAAAGTCCTTGATCTCTATAACTGGCCTTGCAAGATCAGCTTCGATCATTCCTGTTGGGACTTTGACAGTTAATGCAATATCGTAGATTGCTGCAACCTTTCCTTCATTTATGAATATGGTTGTATCCACTATGGAAGGTATTATTCCAAGTTCTACCCGTCCAATAACTCTCTGAATAGCATCTATAGGTCTTGTTGAGTGTACAACACCTATCATACCAACACCTGCAAGTCTCATGTCTGCAAATATTTTGAAATCCTTTGTTTTACGTAGTTCATCATATATGGTGTAATCTGGACGTACAAGGAGCAGTATATCTGCTGTTTTAGCCATATCATCTTCAAGGGGTGCGTACTGTGTTATCTCATCACTGACCTGCAGATCCCTGGGTGATTCCATGGTTTTCACAATTGCACCAATATCCTTACTGTAGAAATCTGCTGCAGCCTGTGCAAATGTACTTTTACCAGCACCAGGAGGTCCTGAAATTAGTATTCCCTTAGCACTGTTTCTCAGTCTATCTATTAATTTCTCTGGAAGTTTGTAATCATCAAGTGAAACCTTTGCAACAGGTCTTACAACAGTTATTTCAATTCCATCAGAGAATGGAGGTCTTGCAATGGAGATACGGTACTCCCTGAACTGAACAACAGTTGCACCATCCATCTCTATTTCTATGAAACTTTTAAAATCACTTTTTGTCCTTTCAATGATTTCTCTGGCCATCCTCTCAATTTCAACACGTTTAAGAGGTTTTGGACTTATTTTTACCAGTTTTATATTTCCAGGTTTTCCCTTCTTGGCCATTGGCCTGACATTTTCCTTCAGGTGTATGGACATGGTGTTTTTGTCGAAGAACTTTCCAACTTCCAGGTCTTTGTAGGCAACCATTTCCTGTTTCAGATAGATTGCATTGAGTCCCTGGGCTTCTGCAACCTCCTTCTGGACTTTATCACTGGTTATGAGTGTTGCATCATTTGCACCGGCTGTGTCCCTTATCATGGCATCTATTTCCCCACCCTTTGCAAGGGATATCTCTTCAAGGGTTGGTCTCCTCCCAACGTATTTAAGGGATAATTTGCCCTCCTTACAAAGTTTTTGAAGTTCCTTTAATTCTTCCAAACCGTTAAAACCGGTTTCCCGTCCCTTATTTGCCTGGTTTTCCAGTTCAGATACAACTGCTTCTGGAATTATCACCTCACACCCCTTGTACTCATTATCCTGAACTATTCCTGTGATCCTGCCATCCACAATCACACTCGTATCTGGAACTATCCTCATTTACTTCTCCCCATAAATTTTTTCAGGTTCAAAAATCTTTTCCTTAACTATCCGAACTTCACATTTACCTGCATCCTGTCCCACAGAGTCCCCGGAACATATCTGTCTGAAGAAACATGAAAAATAACCTTCATGACATGCTCCACCATTCTGTTTAACCTTCAAAAGCACAGCATCTTCATCACAGTCTGTTAATATTTCATGGACCTCCTGAAAATGTCCTGAACTTTCACCCTTGAACCATAGTTTGCACCGGGACGTGCTCCAGTAATGGGCTTTACCAGTTTCAATGGTTCTCTCAAGTGCCTCTTTGTTCATGTAAGCTACCATGAGAACTTCAGAAGTTTTGTAGTCCTGTGCAATTGCTATAACCAGTTTTTCACCCTTCACTTCATGCCTGAAGTTTAGTTCTAAAGGTCCTTCCATTTTTTTAACCATCCACCTTTTTTTAAACACTCTTCAAATAATTTTTTTACCAAGATTTTAAAAGATGATCCATATTTGAGCCAATTTGATCTGGATATTATCTTGGATCTTATGATTAATTCTGAAAGTAATCTGCAATGCCTGAGGCATCAACGAGTTCCTGTTCACCAGATTCCATGTTTTTAACTGTTACCTTGCCCTCTTCAAGTTCCCTTGCACCCACAAGCACCACGTACTTGATACCTGCAGTGTTTGCATGGGAAAGTACCTTCTTGAGCTTCTTACCTGCAAGGTCAACATCAGTTGAAACTCCACTTTTACGCAGTTTCTGGGCTATTTCAAAGGCTTTTAACTTCACATCTTTATTTATTGGGGTAACGAAGACATCAACATGTCCTGTGACTGGAATTTCTGCTTTCTGCTTTCTGAGGGCTTCCATAACCCTGTCGAAGCCAAATGCGAATCCAGTGGATTCAACTTCTTCACCACCAAATATCTCTATTAAATTATAGGTTCCCCCACCACTTATCTGTTTTTGTGCACCGAGTCCATGTACGTAGATCTCAAAGACAGTTCCAGAGTAGTAATCCAGTCCCCGTGCAATACCAAGATTTACGATGTAATCATGGAAATCAAAGGCTTCAAGGGCTTTAAGAAGTTCCCGAACCTCAAAGAGTGCTTCAAGAGATTTTTCGTTGTAGTTTACTATTGCTTCAACATCATCCAGGATATCTCCATCACCCTTCATTCCTATCAACTTCAGAAGGGTTTTCTTTGATCTATCATCAACTTTGAGTTCATTGAGCAGGTCCTGGAGTGCCTCAACGTCCCCCTTATCTATGAGGCCCATTATCTGGTCGTGTTCTTCTCCAAAGATTCCTGCACCATTGATTATGTTTCTGAGTATTCCAAGGTTTCCTATGTGGATTTCGTAGCCTTCAAGTCCCAGTTCCTCGAGGCAGTGGCCTGACATTGCAATGATCTCAGCCTCAGAACCTGGAACCTTCCCACCTATAAGTTCACATCCAAACTGCCAGAACTGTCTGAACCTGCCTGCCTGAGGCCTTTCGTACCTGAAACAGCTCCCGAAGTAGTACATCTTAATGGGTTTGGGGTTTTTTTGAAGCTCATTTATGTAAAGCCTCGCAACTGGGGCTGTGAGTTCAGGTCTGAGGGCCAGATCTCTTCCTCCTTTATCCTGAAAGTGGTAGATCTGTTCCTTTATTCCTTCACCTGATTTTGTTGTGAAAAGAGATAGTTCCTCAAATATTGGGGTTTTTATCTCACTGTAACCGTAAGTCTCAAATATTCTTCTTAAAGTATTTTCAACATATTTACGTTCTTCCATTTCCTTAAAAAGGAAATCACGAGTTCCTCTAGGTTTTTTTATTTCCATTTAATTCTCCTGCCTTTAAAGAATATGATTAAAATATTCAATGATTAAATTCAATGATTTTTATTGAGTTTTTATGGATTTCATCACAATTATTTTTATTCTATCATGTAAAAACTATGTTATCTATAGGATTGGTTTTTAATTTTTTCATTATTTATTTTAATTGTTAATTTGGAATTATTTTGTAATGCAGTTATTTTATGGGGTTAAATTTGATCTAAAATCAGAATCTGGTTTAAATCTCCTACAAAATCTGAACTAAATTTAATTGAACTTAAATCAAATAAAAGAATCCCTTAAATCTTCTAAAAAAAGGAATTAATAACATGAGTAGGGTATGTTAAGGTTTATTCGTAGTACTTGAGGTATTCTCTGAGCATTTTAGGGAATGATTTTGCACTCAAAAATCTCAGACCCAGTCTTTCACCCCAGACTTTGATTCCCTCATCTGCAGCAACAACTCCTGCACTAAGCTCCTTTGCAAGGAGCAAAACATCAAGATCAGGGGCGCTGTCAAGGGTACCCTTCCTTAAAGCTGCTCTGTAACGTTTTCGGAAGTCTGTAATTGATTTACCAATGACCTCAACTTCAACGTCAGTTTTTTTCTCCCCTCTGGAGAGCATAACCATGGATTCAACTGCAGCCTCCCAGACTGCACTTTCAGATATTCTCATCCCCTTGTTCATACGTTCCCTCATATCCTGAACGTACTCGTAGAATATCTCCGACGGTATCTTGGTGTCGTAGCGGTTGGGAGTTTTCTTAACGATCCAGGTTTCAGCTTTGACCATTATTTCCTCAGGACATTCATAACGGGCCATGTAATCTGAAAACTCTTTGTAGGTGATTGGCGGCATATGACAGCTTATGTTAAGTTTTATTCGGGACCTTGCAATGAGGTCCAGCAACACGTCAACTGTTTTTATGAGCTCTCCATCTCCAAAGTCTTCCCGGAGCTGGTTATCTGTAAAAGCGGTTGTATCCAGAACAAATCTTTGTTTTGCAAGCACGTTACCACCAACCTTTTTTTAGAAACTCCCTTTATGAAAATCAGGGATAATCCCAATCATTAATTGTCCCTGAGATTTTTATCATGCATCTTTACTATATACTTTAATTTCTAAAGGGATTAATATAAAACATTCCATTAAATTAATATTGATTGTTCAGTTAGTTCTTTGCTGACAATTTTTTTACAATTTTTTAGTGTTAACCTAATGTAATGGTGGTAAAAATGATAACTGGAAAAACCAATGTTTTTGGTATAATGGGTGACCCTGTTGAGCACAGCCTTTCACCTCCAATGCACAATGCAGCATTTGAAAAACTCGGAATGGACAGTGTTTATGTTCCATTTCATGTTAAAAAAGGTGAAATTGGAGCTGCACTTGAAGGTGCCCGTGCAATGGGAATAAAAGGTTTGAACATTACAATTCCACATAAAACCAGCGTAATGGAACATCTTGATGAACTGGATCATGCTGCAGAACTCATCGGTGCCGTGAACACCGTGAAGTTCCAGAACGGATCCAAGGGATACAACACAGATGGTTTAGGTGCAGTGAGGGCCATTGAAGAAGTCACAACTGTGAAAAATAAGAAAGTGGTAATTTTAGGGGCCGGAGGTGCTGCAAGGGCAGTTTCATTCCAGATACTTCTTGAAGGTGCAGGAGAAGTTGTTATTGCAAACAGAACAGTTGAAAAGGCAAAAGCCCTCAGGGACGACCTAGTATCCAATCTTGACGCAAGTGTGAAATCTTCTGATCTGGATCTGGAGGTTATAGGGGAAATCCAGGATGCTGACATCCTCATAAACACAACCCCAATAGGCATGTATCCGAACGTTGACGATGAACCCCTTGTCAATGCTGATATGATGCATGAAAACCTGGTTGTCAACGACATAGTTTACAATCCCTTTGAAACAGGCCTGCTGAAGGAAGCAAAGAAGGCAGGTGCCAGGGCGGTTCCAGGAACCAAAATGCTGATCTACCAGGGAGTTGAAGCCTTTAAGATCTGGACGGGTGTTGAAGCCCCTGTGGATGTTTTTGAAAAGGCATTGATGAAGGAGTTGAACCTTGGAGGGGAACTTTGAGGGCATTAAAACTCTTCGCATTTGTTATAGAAGTATAAAAATAAATGTTAACCATATTTATCATGAAAGCTTGCATTTTAGAGAAATTTTAAGAATTTAATGGATTAATGGGTAATGGATTTAATGGGGATGAGAAGCTATGGAACAGATTCCAGTGACAGACAACCACATACACGTGGATCCTGTAAATGGTGAAGGACCAGTTGCAGTGGCAACCAAATTTAAAAGGGCAGGCGGAAGTGTTATGATCAGTCCAAACAAGCCCACTTGGACTGTTGGGGCATCATGCAGCTTCAGGGAGGCAATGGAACTTGGAATAAAGTACGTGGATACCATAAACACTGAGACAGATGTTAAGGCATTTGCAGTTGTTGGAGCACATCCAGCTGAACTCTCAAGACGTATCAAAGAAGGTTTGGCCCTTGAAAAGGGTGAAGAACTCCTGAGAGATGCCCTTAAAACAGCTCAGAAGCTGGTTCTTGAGGGTAAGGCCGTTGGCATAGGTGAGGTTGGAAGACCCCACTACGAGGTTTCTACAGAAGAACTCCAGGTTCACAACAGACTCATCCAGTATGCAATGGAACTTGCAAAGGATGCAGAATGCCCAGTCCAGCTCCACACAGAAACTTCCGGACCCGGAGAGTTCAAAGAATTTGCCCAAATGGCAGATAAAGCAGGGCTTGAAAGATCACAGGTAATAAAACATTTCTCAGGGCCAATGGTACTTGAAGAAGAAAACCACGGACTCACACCATCCCTCATTGCAACGAGGGATGTGGTAACCGAGGGAGTTGAGAAGCTTCATTCAGGACTTCATTCAAATGGAAAACTGAACTTCATCATGGAAACAGATTACATGGATGACCTTTCAAGACCTGGAGCAGTACTCGGCCCGAAAACTGTTCCAAGGCGTACAAGAGAACTTCTTGAGAAGGGTATCATCACAGAGGACGAAGCCTACACGATACATGTTGAGAACATTGAACGGATCTATCATGTTGATCTGGGATTTTAAACCTTTAAAAACAAACTTAATTTTTAAAATATTTTTAAAACAAATCTTTTAAAATAGACTTAAGCATTTTTGAAATAGATTTAAGCATTTTAAAATAGACTTAAACAAAAATTTAAATAAAAAAAATGATGATTCAAATATTTTTTTTAAAATAAAAATAATTTAAAATAAAATATAATGTTTGGGTATTTTAAACCCAGTAAACTTATTTTTCTAGTGGCTTCCCCCAATAAGGAAACTTACAACACTTATAACTACTCCTATGGCCATTATCTCCACGCTCGTCCTGAGAAGGCTGCCTCTGGATACCTTACCCAGGTAAACTCCCAGAAGTATCAGGGCTGCAAAGCACAGAACAACAGTGGTTACTATGGCTGTCATCCTGTCTGCTATAACCAGAAATGGCAGAACCGGCACGAAGGAGCCTATGAAGCTTGAGAATCCATGGGTGAACATGCTCATGTGAACCCTTTTTTTGGCTTGATTGTGAATAACTGTATCTTCCAGCTTTCCCTCATCGAGCATCATTTTATGTTCAAGTTCCCTCATTGTACGGGTTTCTTCAGCCCGTTCCCCTATGAAAGAACCGAATGCATTGGACATTGCAAGTGCTATTCCCCCACTGAGCCCTGTAAGGCCGATAGCATAATTGGGTGTTGTTCCCCCACCTGCACTTGCAATCCCTGCAGCTGCAATTGTTATTCCCATAACCGCAAGGATTCCGTCCAGTGTTCCAAGGGCAATGTAACGGCTCATATTGAAGTATTCATGAATGAATTCGCGTATGTTCATTTTCTAGTTTATCTCCTGATAGATCTTAATTTTTGATTAAGTGAATCTTAAAAATAGAGTTATTGAATCATCTAATATTTAATTCTTTTAATTCTTCCTTTCATTTATTTAAGTTTCTATAAATATTATTTTTGTCATGATTTCATATTGATCAATAAACATGATTTTGGATAAAGCTGAACAGAAATCTAAAAAAGAGGGTTTAGAAATGATTATCCTCTTTATCCCCTTCCAAGCTCTTTATGTGCCCGTGCAAGGTGTCCGGCTGCAAGTGCGCCCATGAGTGACAGCTCACCAGCCAGCACAGCTCCTGCAAGTATCTCTGAAAACTTACCAACCTTTCCACTGCCGTAGGCATCCATTATTTCAAGGCATTCTCTTGCAGTTTCAAGCCTTGTGCCCCCGCCGATGGTTGCAACTGGAACATCTGGAAGGGTGACTGAGAAGTACAGGTCACCATCAACTGCTTCAGCTGTGGTTATTCCAAGGCTTCCCTCAACGATGTGAGCTTCGTCCTGACCTGTTGCAAGGAAAACAGCCCCGATAATGTTGGCGTACTGAGCGTTAAATCCCATGCTTCCTGCAATAGCGGAACCTATCAGGTTCTTTGCAGTGTTAACCTCAACAACTGCTTCAGGTGTTGTTTTAAGTTTCTTCTCAACGATCTCCCTTGGAATCAAAACCTCTGCAACCAGAGTCTTCCCACGCCCCTCAATGAGGTTCAGTGCAGATGGTTTCTTGTCAACACAGAAGTTACCACTTAAAGCAATGATATGTGCACCAGTTTTATGGGTTAAAAGGTTTAAAGCAGCTTCAGTTGCAATTGTAACCATGTTCATCCCCATACTGTCGCCTGTTGTGAAAACAAAGCGGGGATAAACGTACTTACCAACCACAACCACAGGGTCTATTTTAACAAGTCTGCCATGTCTTGTTGTTACCTCTGCAGCTTTTTTAAGCTCTTTGAAGTTGGATTCTATCCATTTCTTCACTTCAACGGCCTGAGCAACGGATTCAGCTTTTATAACTGGTGCCCGAGTCATTTTGTCCCCAACGATCCTTACGGTTGTTCCACCTGATGCTTTTATAACGGAACAGCCCCTGTTGATGGATGCAACCAGTGCACCTTCAGATGTGGCCAGTGGCACGTAGAACTCTCCATCTGCATGTTCACCAAGGATTTTAAGAGGTCCTGCAAGACCTAATGGTATTTGAACAGTTCCTATTGGGTTTTCAATGTTCCGTTTCATGGCCTCTCCCATATCAAGTGAGTACCTTGAAACATGCTCCAGACTGGTGTTTGAGAGTTTTTCAGCAAATTCTCTCCTTATCTCAAGGGCATCCACAACATTTTCAGTGTATCTATCAATTTCATGGAGTTTCATATTGCCATCTAACAGTTTTTGAATAATTTCCTCTTTTCCTGCCATTTTTCTCACTTAAAATCCTTTTTTCAATTGAAATATTTTTTTATTAGATCCATCCACTTGAATGGGGTTCAAATCCCAAAATATTCTCTTTAAATTGAAAACTCTTTAAATTGAAAATATAATATCTTATTTGTTTCTTTATTATAAAAAAAGTTATAAAAAATAATGATTAAATGATAAAAGAGAATTTTAAATTACTTCATTTTTTTTAAAATATCTCGTTTCAATTCTTTAAAAAGAATATTTAAGAATATTCCTTTCAATTGATATGTCCTTAAATCATATCCTTGATAATTCCTGCAATCTCAGATGGGCGTCTTGCAACACGTACGCCTGCAGATTCAAGGGCTTTTATTTTACTTGCTGCTGTACCGCTTTCACCATCAATTATGGCTCCTGCATGTCCCATTCTCTTTCCAGGAGGTGCTGTTACTCCTGCAATGTACGCAATAACAGGTTTTTTTATGTTATCAGCTATAAATGCTGCTGCTTTCTCCTCTGCAGTGCCTCCAATTTCTCCGATCATCACCATAAAATCTGTGTTATCGTCATCTTCAAACCTTTGAAGGACACTTGAGAAGTTCATTCCAACGACAGGGTCTCCTCCAATACCGAGGCATGTGCTCTGACCCATTCCAGCATTTGTTATCTGGCTTGCAACTTCATAGGTAAGGGTTCCGCTTCTTGAAACTATTCCAATGTTTCCAGGGCTGAATATGTGTGTGGGCATTATTCCAAGTTTTCCAACACCAGGACTTATTACTCCAGGGGTGTTTGGTCCAATGAGTGTGGTATCATTTTTCTCTGCGTAGGCAACTATCTCCATGGCATCGTGGACTGGGATGTGTTCGGTGATTATAACTGCCAGATCCAGTTGTGATATGGCTTCAAAGGCAGCATCCTTTGCAAAGGGTGCAGGTACAAATATTATGGAAGCGTTGATGTCAACATCATCCTTTATTTCTGCTATGGAATTGTAAATTGGCACTCCACCAATTTCCTGTCCTCCTTTACCTGGACTGGTTCCTGCAATTATGTTCGTACCGTATTCAATCATCTGTTCAGTGTGAAAGGAACCTTGCTTCCCTGTAACTCCCTGAACAGCACATTTTGTATTTTTATCAAGAATTATCATTAATTTCACACCCTACTTCATAAATTTACTGAACAACCCTTTAATATTTTGAGTTAACTGTGATTTTTAGTATCATTATTATCCAAAGTCTTTTTAAAGCTATTCTTTTAAGTTATTTATTATCTCAACAGATTCAATCATCTCAATCCTTAAATCCCCTATAAATTTATCCTAAAATCCTCATTCGAGATGAAAGTGGCACTGCCAGGTCCATAACATTCCCGTTCATGTAGGCTGAAACAGATACTATAACACTTCCAGGAATAACGTAGGAAGGTGTACCTCTCGTGACCAAGTAAACATTTTTGTTTCCAAGTGCAGCTCCAACCATGGCACCTGCAACGACTCCAACACTTTCTATATCTTCTATAGTTGCAATCACAACAGGATCATCAGTTTCATCTGAAACGTATCCCACACCAGGTATTTTACGGATACCATCCATTCCACCGCCACCAACATCTGTAACATTTTCCATGCCCCTTGCAGCATCCATTGCTGATTTTGCAACCTTTTTAACGAAGGGTTCACCCCCGTAGGTGTCGAAGGCCATAATTATTCCATCAGGATATCTGTCCTGCCGTATTTTTGCTTCAGCATAGGAAATACCTTCCCCTGCTCCTTCAGGAGTTTCTGATATTCCATCCACATCTCCCATGCTTTCTGCATTGTTCCGGAGTATGTCAACGATCCCTGCATTGACTGACTGAAGATTTGCATCCTCTACAAAGGCACTTATAACAACATCATCTCCGGTGATGTTTGTAAGAGCCGCTTTTTTTGCACCTATATCAAGGAGAGAAGGAATATCCCTTTCAAGGTTTTTTACAAGTTTTTTACTACATGAGACATCGTTCCCTGATATATCTGCACCAATTGAAGTTAACTTCAAGTTATCACCCTTGTGAATTTAAAATCATGAACAAAAATCATGTTTGAATCATGATACACCCTTTTGAATGGTACCATGTTCATATATGATGTTCAATTTTTTTCATATGATAAAATTCAATGATCTTTTGGGTCTTTGAGTCCAAAATTCATACGTCAGCCTTATATTGGGCGAACTTATTTTTATATATTTTTATAAGACACATTAATGGTACAGTTAAATTGGCCCTAAAATTAACTCAAAAAAATCTTCCCATTTTTCATTCCTATTTTTTTGAAAATAACTTATCATTAAAAACTTTCATTAAAAACCTGGAACATAGGGGGGAATATTTATGGATCAATATTCATATCAAATCATCAATATTCATATCAAATCTTTATTGAGTTATCATAAAAATATAGATAAAGAATGCTAAAATTTAAAACCTTGCTTCAATAGGTTTAGAGTTTTCAGTAAGTTTATGGATAACCATACATGATCATAAAAACTTCAATTTATCAGGATGTGCTAAGAATTGACTCAAAAACCAATGGTATGTGTCCCAATATTTCAAAAAAATGAGAAATCAATATTCAAAGCAGTAGAAAATGCTGTAAATAGTGGGGCGGACGTACTTGAGCTTAGAATTGATGCAATGGAAGATCCCTTTTCTGTGGATGTTAAAGGAATTATCAAGGATATAAAACATCCTGTGATTGCAACCAATAGGATGAAGGCTGAAGGCGGATTTTTTAAAGGAACAGAAGAAGAAAGGGTCAAAATATTAGTTGAATGTGCAAAATATGCTGAATTTGTTGATATAGAGCTTCAGACGGCTGAAGAAGACTTATCAAAAATTATAAAAGCTTCAAAATCAACAATAATTTCATATCATGATTTTAAAAGAACCCCTTCTTGCAGCGAACTTTTAAAGGTTGTAAGAAGGGAACTTGAAATTGGAGACATTGCAAAGTTTGCTGTAATGCCCACGAGTATAAACGACACTCTGATCGTACTGGAAGTTCTTTCACAGGTCAAAAATACAATAGGAATTTCCATGGGTAATATTGGAAGATACACAAGGGTTGTTGCACCTCTTTTTGGTTCACCAATCACATTTGCATCTCTTGATAAGGAATCAGCACCAGGCCAACTGGATATCAAAAACACAAAAAACATTTTGAATGAAATAGGAGACTGGCGGTGATAATTTGAAATCAAATAAATGGTTGATCATAGGATTGATAGTACTGATTGCTGCGGCTGCTTCAGCCTTTTATGTGGTAGAAAACTTACATAGTGTTGGTATAACAGTTCATACCAATGGTACAAGTGTTAATGTCAAAGCATCCTCATTTTTACCAGTTCCAAGTGCAATGATAACTGAGATGAATGAAAAAGCCCTGGTGGATATTCAGGATGAAGACAGCACAGTTTCAAGTGTCAAGGCAGATATGCAGGCAATTGCAAAGGAATACAACTACAATGCAACTGTTAAGATACAGTCTCAGTTTGGAACGGACCAACTGCCAATGCCAGCAACAGTGAATGGAACCTCAATGGTCCCAACCTTACAGGATGGACAGAGCCTGATCCTTCTAAAAACAGATGATTTCAAGGTTGGAGATATTGTGGTTGCTAAACACCCCGATTATGGCTTAATAGTGAAGAGACTGGCTGCAATCAATGGAACCATGGTTTACCTCAAAAGTGACAACACCAAAACAGAAGTTGTTGGAACTCAAACCATCTACGAGGATGGGTACTACCAAGTTGTCACCATTGAAAAAACACCTTTAAACACATGGCTTCCACGAGAAAATGTTATAGGCGTTGTGAAGGGATATTAAACCCTTTATACGCCTCTCTTTTAACACACAACCTTTTTTTAAAATACACATTATTTTTTTAAATCTGGAAAAACAACATTACAACAACTTTTTTATAAATAATTTTTATAAAATAATATAAAAGAAAGACTTAAAGTTTTTTATAAGTTTTTATAAAATTCTTCAATATTATTAATAAGTCCTAATAAAGTTTTATTTTAGAAATTATATTACTGATGAACTTTAAATAGAAATTTAAATGATAATAAATGGTGATAATATGAACGGACAAAATAGAAAGGATATAAAAGCAGGGATTGAAGTTTACATAGTGCTGAAAAAGGACCAGCGCACTGGAAAAAGAACCAAAGGGATTGTTAAGAATATATTAACCAAATCTTCATTCCACCCTCATGGAATAAAGGTAAGACTTCAAGATGGACAAGTAGGACGTGTTCAAGAAATTATAAATGATAATTAACTTGTAAATTCACTTATTCATCTGGATTAACCAGGATAAAGTTTCAATAAGATTAACAGTTTCAATTAACACTTTTAATATTTCTTAAATCCTCCATAATTTAAAAAATTTTATAGAACTAAAACACTTTAAAAACTATTTAATAGAAAATAGGTAGGTACCAAAAAAAATAATATCAGTACTAAAAAAAGTTAATAAAAGAATTTAAAGCATGAAAACCTTTAAATTCAATTATCCCTCCTAATCATGTTATTTTTTTGAGTTAACTCAATTCTGCCAGTCTTTTAACCCTTTTAACCATGTTTGGATGGGTTGAAAGGATTTCCATTAATTTGTTGGCAGTACTTATTTTTGCAGGGGTGTACCTTAACTCAGAAAGTTCTGCTTCACTTATAATGCCGTCCATGTTAATATCCAGCTGCCTGAGGTCGTTTATTTCGTTTCGTGCATCAGATACATCGTTAACAAAGAATGCCTTCACACCCTCAACTTCCTTCAACTCATCTTTGTTGAATTTAGCAGATCCATAAACGAGTTTGTAAAGGGCACTTGCAAGTTTGTGGGGTTTGCATCCCAGCTCAACACTGCCCTGGTCTGCGTAGTATTCCCTTGCACGGGAAACAAATAGGACGAGAAGCTGTCCTAACAGGTAAGCACCGAGAGCTGCAATTCCAATGATTGCACTTCCATTATCCCTATCTCCCCCTGAGAACAGGGTGCTGAAGAATATGTAGTAACAGATAAGGGGTACAACGCTTATCATGGTCATCACAATCATATCGCTGTGTTTTATGTGGGACATTTCATGTCCAAGCACAGCTTCAAGCTCATCTTCATCAAGAAGATTCATTATTCCTCTTGTTACACAGATCCTTCCATCTCTCTTGGTTCTGCCGAATGCAAATGCGTTTGGAAGGTTCATTTCAGCAATTCCAACCTTTGGCTTGGGGATGTTTGCCTTAATTGCAAGATCCTCGATCATTGCATGTAAATGGGGAGCTTCAGCCTCAGATACGTAGTGGACATGCATGGTCATCTCAACCATCTTAGGACCGAGCATGTACTGGGCGAAGACTATAATTATCGCGAATAAAGCATATATTCCAGGCCCTCCAAATCCAAAGTAATAACTTATAAGCATTACAAGAACATAAAGAAGCCCAAATAGCAGCACACTAGCTGCCCAAAGTCTTAATTTTAACTTCCAGGTACTCATACCCTTCATTTCAATCTCCTCTTTTTTAGTTTCATTGATCCAATATCTGTGGGTAAACTCTATAAATAATGTTGTGATACAAAGATCTTTTTTTGAAAACATCACTGATCTTTTGAATAGCCCATTTTTCGATGAATTTTGATGTAAATCCTTGCCTAAAGACATCACTGATGTAACCATATCCCTGTAAAAACTTCAAATAGACGTTAAAACTAAAAATATGGGCTAGAATAAGAACAATTAAATAATAAACCCAAAATCAGTTTTAATTAAATAGTTAATTAAAATAGGATTTAATTGAACATTAACTAAAATAAATAGGATTTAATTCAGTATTAACTAAAATAAATAGAATTAATTGAGTAGAATCACTTGAGTAACTAAGAGTAACATGTTAAAGTTAACATGTTAATCTATATTTGTTGTGTTTTTGTAGTGGTAAACCAGGTATCCTAAGAATGCAATTATTCCAATTGCCACGATTATGTCTAGTATGTGGAAGTAGCCCTTTATAATCTCCCATCTTGGACCTAACTGAACTCCTATATAACCCAGAACAAAACACCATGGCAGTGAACCTAAAAAGGTGTAGATCACAAACTTCTTGAGGTCCATGTGTGCAATTCCTGCAGGAAGTGATATGAACGTTCTGATAATTGGAAGCACCCTGCTTATGAGCACAGCTTCGTATCCGTAGCGTTCGAACCACTGGTCTGCAAGTTCGAGTTTGCTGTGGCTTATAAGTACATACTTACCGTATTTTTCAAGAAAAGGTCTTCCCCCTTTTAAACCTACGAAGTAGGCTATGAGGGATCCGAAGAGGTTTCCCAGAGCACCGATGAGGGTTATGCCCCAGAGTGTCATGTTGGTGTTACCCTGCCATACAACGAATCCGCTGAATGGCATGATAATTTCGCTTGGAAGGGGTATACATGCGCTTTCAAGGGTCATTCCAATGAAAACTCCCCAGTAACCAAGACTACTTATAAGAGATATTGCGAAGTTGCTTACAAATTCTACTAGTCCTACCATGCTATTATCCTGCCATATACTACTTTAAATCAAATCTTTAAATCCAATTTTAACTTAAACATCAAAAAGACTTTTTCAATGTAAATTGTTTCTTTTCCATACAATATAAAAATGTGTAATTAGTTCCTAAGCTCATTGCACCCTATATAATTTGATAATATTCAGTTTATGTTTTAACAGCTATCTTCAGGTTAACCTCACTCAAACTTAATAAATTTTTCAGGATTGAAACCCTGCTCAAGCAGGATCATCCTATCAGATTTCTGCAATGGTTTTTGGGACACAGGAGGTATGGGAGTTCCCTTTTTGGCAAGTACAGTTCCACCCTTCTTATTTGCGGCTAAAAATTTCCCAGCATTTCCATTTATAATTATAATTCCACTTTTCATATCGATCGCTGTGAAATCATCAGCATCACCGTTTATAATGATGGTTCCACCGTTCAGGAGTGCTCCAGTATTTTTTCCTGCATTTCCATTGATCCGAACTCTGCCTTTCTTCATGAGTATTCCAGTGCTCAGGTCAACGTTGCCCCTCATGAAAACCTCTGCATCCACATCAAGCCTGGCTCCAACAGTGTCCTTAACAGTCCCATCATCAATTATCAATTTTTTACCTGTTAATTGACAACCAATGAGTTTGTCCTGTCCTGAACCATTTTTAAGGATGTCAGTGATGGATATGAATTTTTTGTAACCATTTTCATCTGATTTAACTTCAACCAGGTTACCTACAGGTTCTTTAACCTTTCCTTTAACGTAAATGGATCCCCCAACCATGCTTATACCCATTCTGGTATCAACGGACCCATCAACGTACACATCACCAACAGGAATGTTTTCACCAGTTCCACCAAAGTATTTGAGGTCAGCCCCCATACTTGAACAGAGCCTGTGACCCGCATCACCTTTAATATGCACATCCCCACCATTTTTCAGGTGTTCAACCAGATCACCAAATGTTTGGTTGTTATCAGGTATTTTCCAGCTTGGATCAAGTTTTTCTCCTTTATGCTGCCAGTGAAAGTTGTACGTGAAGTCGCAGAGACAGTCAACAGGTTTCTGGAGTTCTACCTCCAGCACATCTCTATCAGATTTTTCCTTGGATTTTCCAAATAGTTTGAACATTTGAAACCACCTTTGATGTGTTTTTATATCAGATGCATATGATTAATCTTTTCATTTAAAACTCCATTTGAACGTCTTTTCATTTAAATAAAAAAATATATCTTTAAAACTTTTTGAATGTTCCAAAGCATTTTGAAGGTTAAATTAACCATTTTGTCCTATTTAACGGTTTTTAGGTTTGATTAGCAAAGTATAAATAGTATCATCCAAAATAAGAATCTTGTTAATGTTAAAAAGTATTAAAAAATAGGGGTGTTTACGTGGAACTCAAAGCAAAGAAATTTTTAGGAAAAAAAGTCCTGGACAGCGACCTTTTTGAAGTTGGAGAAGTATCTGATTTTGAGTTTGATACAGAAACATGGCTCATCAAATCTTTAATGGTATCCACAGGTGTTATGGGCATTGAAGGTTCATTCAAGGTAACCTGTGAAGAGGTTGACAAAGTGGGAGACCAGATAATGCTCAAACTCAAAAAAGAGGAAATAGATGAAAGGGCAGAAAGACCACTCCAGAAAAGCACAGAAAGCGCTAAAAAAACACTTGAAAATGTTGGTAAATCCGTTACAAAAACCGGTGGGGACATTAAAAAGACAGTTACAAGTAAATCCCTGCGTAAAAAGGAAGAAGAAGAGGATTGAGTTAAAAAACTCCACTCTTTTTAATTGAATCATCAAAGCTATTTTTTAGGGTATTCGTGGTAATATGAGCATAGAAAAGGCCGAATTTTTACATAGAATTGGCGTGGACACAAGGTTCGTCAGCATAATGGATGGGCATGTTTTCATAAACAACCTGAAGTTCTCAAGATTTTCAAGAAGAAAGGAAGAACTTTTCCTGGGAAAATTCCCAGATGAACATGTTGTAAGGTCCAAAATATTCCAGAAAATATGTACAAGGGCTTCAAGAAACCTTAAAACATCCCTAAACCCCAATGATAAAATATTTATTCTTGATAATGAAGCTGAAAATGTTGTGGAAAAAAACTGTTTTAAATATGCTCTGCTCACAGTTTTAGAGCCTTACAAAAGAAAATACGGTATTGAATTCATATTCGGCAGCTCTTTAAAAGATTCCGAGGGTTCGGGTGCAGATTCAATTGCACTGCCTGTCACCCTGGATGCAGAATCAATTAAAATAGTTGATATTATCCTTATGGGTGGTAGAATATGTTCTCCAAGCTCCAAAGGAAGCTTCCAGAACATGAAACTGATTTATCCCCTTTTAAACGTTCCAGATTCATGGATAATTTCATGGCTTGAAAAACAGGACTTAAGTTGCAGATTCCAACATGAAACAACTGAATTTAACACAATGGAACATGGAACCAAAAATGAAAACATGGCTTCAAATGATTTTTCAAAAGATTTAATAGATTTTTTAGGGGATTTCATTCCAGATGTGCGGGAGAACATCCTCAAATCTGCAGAATTCATTCAAGAAAATCATATTTAATAGTTAATCATTCATGAAGTTTTTTTCAACGTCTTTTTTAGATTCCTTTTTGGTATTTTTTCTAAAATTTTTAATAAGTTAGGTTTAATTTTTACTTTTAAGCATTGTAAAATCAATACAACACTATTTATAAGCTTAATTATCCTTAATTAATTGTTTTCATCAAATTTCTAATAAGAAGTAGAACTAAGGAATAAAAAAGGTAGAAGGAGAACTAAGGAATAAAAAAGGTGGAAATAGGGTACATTAAGAATTGGGATCAGATCTAGAAACTGAAAAGAGAGGTTTGTTTATCTTTATTTCCCTTTTTATCCCTAGTTTCATCTGATTTTTTGGATTCATCATCTTTTTTAGGTTCAACTTTCTCTCTAGAATTTTTAGATACTGAAGTGGATCTTCGAGATTTTTTGTCTGATTTTTCTTCAGTTTTTTCCTCAGAGGGTGTGGATGATTTAGTTTTCCGGGTTTTAGCTGAACTTTTAAGATTTTCAGGTTTCAAATTGAAATTAAGAGACTCATCGATCCCATTTTTGGATTCCTTCTCAGCTTCTTTCTTAGCCTTTTCACGGGCTTTTTCTATCTTTTTAACGGGTATCTTCTTTGAACGGAAGAGTTTAACCTCATCATCTGCCAGTCCGAAGTAATCTGTCATTTCATAGGCCACTTCATCGTCCTGGAACATGATCTCGAAGTAGGGGAACTGTTCACGTGCAACCTTTTTAGAGGTGTGAAGCTTCTCTCCAATCTTAACTGCAGCCCTATCCCTCAGATCCCGTTTTGCACGACTTTTTGAAAGCATACTGTAAACTGATGAATTGGTGTAACGTGCAAACTTCTTGTAGGTTTCATCCTTTGAAACTGCAACTCCCAGACTCATCAAATCATATGCATACTTCCAGTAGGAGTAAACACGGGTGTTGAAAGCCCGACCAAGATATGTATCCGCAAGTGAAACCATTTCATATGCATCAATTATTTCATAGGCCTTTTCATATTCCCGGGGAATGTTTTCAGTCACAAGCTCAAGTATGAAATTAGGTTCAGCTTCTAACTTCATAGCATCCTTTATCCTGTGAATGTTTTTACTTTTAAGTACCACACGCACAGAATCGAATATGTTTGCAACATCATCCTTCTTTGAGAGAATATCAAGGTCTTCCGAGGTGACTTCAGATTTTCCACGGGCCATAACTTCCAGGTCGTTTATTGCAGATCGAAGGTCTCCATTTGAACGTTTTGCAAGGTTTCGAAGCACATGTTCCTCAAATTTAACTCCCTCCTTAACACATATCCTCTTCAAAAGAGCAACTATTGAGTTGGTATGAACCTTACGGAGATTTATAACGTTGCATTTGGTTTTAAGACTTTTGAGCCTTTTACTGTAGGGATCGTTTGCCATCATTATGAGGGGGTGACGTCCCTCCTTGATGATTTTACTTATTGCTCTGGTACCTCCACGATCCTCTGTTCCATGGATTCCATCCACCTCATCAAGTATTATGAGTTTTAAACCCTCACCAAAAAGTGATCTTGAAACTGAAGCCTCACCAACGGTGTTAACGATTATGTCGTAGGATCTCTTGTCACTGGCGTTGAGTTCTATGTGTTCTGAAAATTCCCTTGCAGCCAGATGGGCCATTGTGGTTTTACCGGTACCTGGCGGACCCACAATTAGCAGACATTTTTGTGGATTGCCCTTCAACCACTCCTCAGCCCATTCGAGTATTTCCTTTTTAACCTTGACGTTCCCCAGAACTTCATCAAAGTTCTTTGGACTGTATTTTTCTGTCCACAACATTTTCTTCTGCCCTTTATTTTAATAAAAATTTGGTTAAGAGAGCTTCAAGCTGAATCCTTGGATTTGATCCTTCCCTTATCCTGTAATCGTACTCTCCAATACTTTCTATCAATCGTATATATTTATCTCCAGGTATCAGGTCATCCATGGCCATCCTTGAAACTTCCTGGTAGATCTGGGTTACCATATCCTCTCCACTTGTACCTTGAACAACCATAACCTCACGTAGAAGGTCCCTTGCACCCATAAAGTCACCGTCAAGGGCTTTGTTCACGATCTTTCGAACATCCTTTGGTTTGGCCTTTGATACAACTTCATGAACGCTCTCCTCAGTGAGTTCCTCATCTCTGGATGAAGATGCCTGGAGTATGTTCACAGCACGCCTCATATCTCCCTCTGAGAAGTAAACAATACTTTCAATAGCTCCGGGGCTGGTCTTCAAGTTCTCTGCTTCAGCTATTTTTTGAAGTCTTTTGATGATCTGGTTGCCCTTAACCGGTGCAAACCTGAAGATAGCACATCGGGATTGTATAGGATCTATTATCTTTGAGGAGTAATTACATGAGAGTATAAATGAAGAAGTCTTTGTGTACATCTCCATTTCCCTTCTCAGGGCATGCTGTGCATCCTTGGTCATGTTGTCAACTTCGTCCAGGAATATGATCCTGAAGGGGGCTCCAACAGCCTTGAGTCTGCAGAAGTTTTTGATGTTATTCCTCACAGTGTCTATTCCCCTGGCATCTGAAGCGTTCAGCTCAAGGAAGTTCTGCTTCCAGTACTCACCGAGCACGGCCTTTGCAAGTGCAATTGCAGTGGTTGTTTTTCCAACACCTGCAGGGCCTGTGAACATCAAGTTGGGCATACTGCCTTCATCTATGTACCTTTTAAGTCTGTGAATTATATGATCCTGACCCACAACCTCATCGAGGTTTTGTGGTCTGTACTTTTCAACCCATGGTCCATTCATTTCATCACCATTTTCTCTACATTTTATTTTTATCTACAAATGATATTTGTAAAATCTGCGTATATTATTTTGTGCAGACATTTTTTTTTAGATAATTCATTTGAATCATTTAATACAAATTTTTTTTATAAAATTTATAAAAAAGGATTTAAATGCTTTTTAAGTTTTGATTTTAATTTTATTAATTAAAAAGTGAATTTTATGGATAATATGATCTTATCCTTCTATTATCAAAGAATTAAATGGATAAGATTTATTTAACTTCATTCAAGGAGACTGCTGAGTTCAGGGTGGATATTCTCTGTTATGCCCAGCTCTTTCATTGCACCACCATAGGATGTGGTTATTACCTGAAACTCCCGTCTTACCATTCCTCTGAAGGCACCATAACCCATTACTTTACCATAATTTTCAGTTATAACTGTAATTATTCCTGTGAAATCATTTATAAATGTTTCTTGACGTTCATTTATGGGTATCTTCTCGGCATTTTCTTTGATCTTATCAAAATCAATTGTGGAATTGTTTTTAACTTCAACACCTTCAAGAAGCTTAGGATACTCTTCAACCGGAAGAAATTTCTTTGTAAGTCCCTTTGCAGGTGCCAGCCCCATGATCTTACCCGCACCTATTGCCATGGCCAGGAATATGGATCTGTATATATCCATGATGAGATCTGCCCTTTCTTGGGGATCTTCAGGTACATTCACATTATCTGGAAGTTTTGGGAATGTTATTGGAGGTTTTATAATTGGAATTGATGATTTTACCTCAACAATTTCCTCTGAATTTTCCCTGGTATCTACATCAAGATCTTGCTCTGAATCCCCACCATCTACAACTTCTTTTAAACTTTCTACAAACTCTTCAGGAACTTCAACCTTTTCTTCAAGTTTTAACAGTTCTTTTGAAGTTAAATCTTCTTTTAAATCTTCTTCTAAATCCTTTTCTAGACTTTTTCCCAGACTTAAATCTTCCATATGGATTTCTTCAGTTTTTTCAGAAACAACTGCCCCTAAAACCTCTTCTTGTTTTGAAGCTTCTGCAACTAATGTTTCAGAACCGATTTCTGGTTTAACATCAATTCCTTCCATTGCAGGGGTATCAGGTTGTGAAGTTTCAACCCTTTCTTCCATTAATTTTTCAGGGGTTTCCACAGGAATTTCAGATTCGGAGGTTTCAAAGTCCTTTAAAATTTCATTCAGGCCTTTTACAGCTCTTTTAGCAGATACCATCACCATTCCAATATTTGCAGATATCTTCATCAGAACTATTAAATTGACCTTTTCAAGGTGGAAAAAAAGGGCTTTACCATTTTTAGATTCCACAAGAACTCTTTCAATTTCCCCCTGGTCTGCAGAATTTAAAAGCCTCCTGGATGAACTTGTGATCACACTTGCCATTGAACCGAAGAGGGAAATATCAGAACTACTGAAAAGCTTATGATATAAAATCACACCGTTACTATCAATTATTAGACTGCCATCAACACCTTCCACCTTGTTCAGGTTATTAACACTTCTTTCAAGCTGATTTTGCATTTCAGGGTCTTTCATAGGATCACTTCGCAGTTAAAGAGTTAAATTATTTGTTACTAATTTTTTTGATTAATTTCTGGTTTAATGATGTGTGAACAAGATCAAAGTCTAGAAATTCTATTCTAAAACTAGATTGAACATCGGGTTTTATAATTTTTTGCAAATATCCAAGTTTTATGAAAAATCTTTAGACTCATCCTAAACTTTTTAATAGATTTAAAAAATTTTTAATAAAATTCAGATGATTATACCAATATCTTTATCATAGAACTATTACTCACAATAGAAATACTATTATTCCTCATGATTGGGGTGTAACTAAATTAAAAACAATTTTTAAAAAATAATTAAAAGAATGTAAACCCTAGAAAAATTAAAAAAATAGGGTTTAAGGTGCAAAAAATTAGATCACGTGTCTTTTAACGAGAATTCCATCGGCATCGTGTATGTCCACGAGTAGAGGTGATTCTCCATTTATCATGTGGGTTGCACAGGAGAGACATGGATCGTAAGCCCTTATTATCATTTCAAGCCTGTTTTTAAGACCTTCAGATACTTCTTCACCATGTATCAATGCTTTGGCGGTTTCTCTTACTCCTATATCCATTGAAAGGTTGTTCTGACCTGTTGCAACTATTAAATTGGCTCTCTGAATTATTCCTGCACCATCAGTTTCGTAGTCATGTATCAGGGAACCCCTTGGAGCTTCGATTATACCAACACCCCTTAGAGTTTCATTTGATTCTTTGGCCTCTGCACGTGTCATTAAACTGTCCACTCCCTGTCTGATGTCCTCTCCAACAATTGCATCATCTTCAAGTAACTCAACTGCACGTTCTGCAGAGTACATAAGTTCTATTAAACGTGCATAATGGTAGAGAAGAGGGTTCTGTGCCATTCCAAACTTGTCCTTGTACTCACCGTAGAGAGCTCCTGCCTTTTCTGTTGGTACCTCATCAACGATGTTAAGCCTTGCAAGGGGTCCAACCCTGTAACTGCCGTCTGGGAAACCAACCTGTTTGAGGAATGGGAACTTCATGTAGGACCACGGCTGAACCTTTTCTTCTATGTAATCGAGGTAATCATTGGATTCGAACTCATGAACCATACTGCCTTCCTTATCAATGACCTTCATTTGACCGTCGTAGAATCCAAGCTTACCACCAGAGGTTAATCCTCCGAAGTAGGTTTCAACAGGACCTAACGTTTCAATTGCATCAGCATACTCTTCAAACAATGGTTTTGCAACTTCAACACCAGCTTCAACCAGTCCAACGCATTCTTTTGCGTCGTTAAGTAATTTATCCCTTCCTTCAGCATCCAATCCCTTTGACTGACCTCCAGGTACAGCTGTAACTGGATGCACTGGTTTACCTCCGATGATGCTGGTTATATGCTGACCAACTGCCCTGGTCTTGATTGCCATCTTTGCAAGGTCAGGGTTGTTTTTTATAATTCCAAGAACGTTCCTTTCAGCTGGGTCTGAATCCGGACCCATTACAAGGTCTGGTGCTCCCAAAAAGTAGAAGTGAAGTGAGTGGGAGTGAACGTACTGACCCAGAAGCATTAATTCTCTCAATTTCTCTGCTGTTTCTGGTGGTTTAAGTCCGAAAACTGCATCTGTTGCTTTTGCTGATGCTATGTGATGGGCTGTCTGGCAGACACCACATATCCTTGGGGTTATACGTGGTGCTTCTTCCACTGCAGCACCTTCAAGGAACTTTTCAAATCCCCTTATCTCCATAACATGGAAGTGAGCATCTGAAACATTTCCACTGTCGTCCAGTTGAACGGTGATTTTTGCATGTCCCTCAATCCTTGTTACCGGGCTTATTTCTATCTGTTTCATCTTATATCACCTTATTAATAGTTTATTTCTTGATCAGCTGAGGGATCAATGAAACTTTCTTATTCTCCATTATGGTACTTCCAATAACGAATCCGTAGACTAAATGACCCTTATCGTAGATCTGCTTTTCCACATCTTTGTGTGGCATCTTTGAAAGGTGAGCTATCCTGTTTACAAGACAGTTGTAAACATCGTGGTTCGGCTCCCTCAGCACATCCAGGGATGGACCTCCGCATCCATGACATGGAATTCCTGCAGCAGAACACATTGCACCACATCTTCCAAGGGTTACAGATCCAAGACAGATGTATCCCTGACTCAGGAAACACTTCTCAGGATCCATGTCTCCAACAACCCTTCTTTTGAGTTTGTCAAATTCAACATGATCCATCTGCCTGTGACAGTCTGCACAAACAGATTTTTTAGGAATTTCTGGAACTTTTCCATCTATAAGAGGTATTAAAACGTCCTTTATGAGACCCTCTTTTGGAGGACATCCTGGAAGGAAATAATCTATATCTGCAAGGTCCCCTGCAGGATGCACTATTGGTAAGAGTTCAGGAACAACTTCAGATGGCTGTTCTGCAGGTTCTGTACTTTTATTATCTGAGAAACTTCTGGCTGAAAGATCCTCTGGACTGTAAAGGTCAGCCATACATGTAATTCCACCGTAACAGGCACAGGTTCCATATGCTATGAGTGTTTTTGATTTTTCACGGAGTTCCTGAAGTCTTTCCTTGTTGTCCTCATTTCTAACGGATCCAGAAACTATTGCAATATCAATATCATCTGGTATCTCCTTCACATCCATGAGTATTGGTGCGTAAACTATTTCTGCATGTTCCAGGAGGTCCAAAAGTTCTTCATGAAGATCTAAAATTGATAATTCACAGCCTGCACAGCTTGCAAGCCATTCAAGGGCGATTTTCACCATTATTTACCACCCCATTTTATTGTTAATGTTTTAAGACAGGCATTTGGTCCTACATGGTCTATATCCAGTTTTCCACGAATTCCCATAACCTCTTCAACTGCACCTACTGTGTAACCGTAGAGCAGGTAGCATAGGGGTCCTTTCTGTTGTAATCCGGTTCTTCTAAGTGTTTGCCTTACAACGCAGTCTCTGAATATTAGTTTAACAACTGTTTCATCCCCTTTTTCTATGGTGTACTCTGTCTGGTCTGCAGGTTTCCACATATCGAAGTAAAATTCTATACCTAAAATTTCGCTTAATTCCTGCATGGCCTTTTCAAGGTTGTCTGTTTTTTCAACGAGCTTGCCTGCTTCGTGTCCCATTCGTTTACCTGCCTGGTAAACAATGGCGTTTGCACCTCTACCTGAAACCTGCTCAAGTGCGCTGGACATTGAGCCCATAAACTTCATGAGAACGTGAAGAGCTTCTTCATAGTCGTTTATATCGCCACCGCATTCCGCAGGGATGAGTTCAGGTTTAAAACTTCCTAATACTTCTTTTTCTTCCCTCGTTATTTCCATGGAAATCTCCTCACACTATTTTTTTAATCACTTCATTCACGTCTCTGTCTATGTAAAGCCTTTTAGCAACATGTATGTCCTTATGTTCCATTGCTTGAGCTGGACAAATTTCATGGCAGGATAAACAGGCCATACAATCTTCTTCTTTAACGACCTTGGTTTTCCAGTCATCATCCATTTCATAGACATCGTTTGGACAATCTTCAACACAGGATGCACATCCAACACATGCTTCTTTGTCTATTTCGATTTTTACCATTTGTACTCCTCTGATTTACTTTTAAATCATAGAAATTTTTTTTTAGTTTCTTTTTTTACTTGTGGAAAGGTTTAAAAATTAACAATTCAATCCATTCCCTAGTTCAATCCTTATTTTTATAATACTTATTCACTGTTCTCTTAAATACTTATTAATATGGAAGTTTCATTGTTAATAAAAATTTTATTGTTAATAAACTCTTAATATTTCACCTTTCCAAGTTTCCAGTCATAAATTGTATAAATATGAATTTAAAGTAAGGTCACCATTATTTATATTTTGTGGACTGAAGCAGTGAAATAACTGAACCAAAATTGGTTATTTACCTTAAATAAAATATTAACAGAATTAAAACCTTAAATAAAATATTAACAGAATTAAAATTGATATTAAATGGCCATGGCAATTAAGTTCATTAAAAAAAATTCATTAAAAAAAAATTCAGATACCCCTAAAAATTGTAAAAAATGATCAATAAAAAAAATGAACACAGTCCATGGGGGGTCTAAATATCAGACGTGGACTGTAACTTGCAGTGTGTGACCCATGCTGCTTTTTTATGTCCTGGAGGATGACAGCTTACAAGTAAAAGACGCGCCTCTCCCTTTTGGGCAAATTTTATGGGATGTTCCTTGTAATCCCATCTTACATCATCTCCATTGGATGTTACAATGTAAGTGTACTTCTTCTTAGCGTAACTGTCCTTTATTATAACTTTATCTCCAACCTTGAGGGTATTTATGTAACGGAATAGGGCAGAATATGTTGTTCTGTGACTTAAAAGTCCACATTCCCCTTGCATACCTGGATCAACACTTTCAGGGTAATGGTAAGCAGTGTTGTATGCGTTTACAGTAACTGAACTTATTGTACAATCAACTCCAAGTTTTGGGATTATGAGCTCATCATTGAGAATTGATGAGGAACCAGCACTTGCAGAGGATGGATCAAGTGGATCAACTGGAGAACTCATACTTTCCTGATACTTTTTCAAATTAGTTTGGGCCTGTGCCACTTCCTGTGACTGTTCATAACTTACCCAGAGAACGCTAAAACAAATTAAAGCACAGAAAGAAATTATTAGCACGGAATATAATCTGTATTTACGCATTTTTATCAACCAACAGTTTTTTTACTTCCATTGAAATGGATGATCTGTACTCCGCCACCTTCCAGGGGTCATCGATCCAGACATTCAATGTGGCTTTTACTCCTTCTTCTGAAAGCTCTTTTATGAGTACGTTGGGGTTGGGTTCTTTTGAGACACCCTCAACCTTTGAGGAGATATCCTTGAGTGCTTTCAGTGTATCTTCAAGTTCCAACTTGTAGGGTATGGTTATGTCCAGGCCAACCCTTCTCATATCAAGTGCTGTGCGGTTTATGTAAATTCCATTTGAAAAGAGAGAGTTTGGGATGGTTATAACGTTGTTGTCTGCAGTTATAAGGGTGGTTATTCTGAAACCCATCTTCGTGACTCTTCCCTGCTTTCCTGATATCTCTATTTCATCCCCCACCTTGAAACCCTTGTCTGCAAGTATGAAAAGTCCTGCAATAAAATTTGAAAGTGTGTCCCTTGCTGCAAAACCCACAGCAATACCAACAACACCTAAACTTAAAATTATGGCCGTGATATCGATACCAATTTCATGCAGCATCATGCTGGCTGCCACAGCAATTATAGAATACTTTATTATTTCATTTAAAACCTGGATGAAGGTTAACTCCACTCCCCACTTTTTTCCAGTTCTTCGGGTAAGGTAGGTTAGTCCTTTAAAGATCAGAAATGCACTTGCAGCTGTAATCCCAATTATGAGGAGATCTATTAAGCTAATTCCTGCCATCTCTCTTCACCTCAAAACTCATGAAATCATCTGCAAGTACTGAATTTTTGAACACAGAGACAGCTTCACTTTCAAGTGTGCTTGCGTCCTTGTATCTGGTGCTTATATGAGTTAATATCAATTTCTGGACTCCGGATCTCCTGGCGATTTCTGCGGCTTCTGCAGCTGTTGAATGTCCTGTTTCATTGGCTTTCATTTCATTTTTGCTGTCAAAGGTTGATTCATGTATGAGAAGATTTGCATCCTTTGCAAATTCAACCATCTGGTCACAGGGTCTTGTGTCTCCGGAATAAACGATTTTAATCCCTTTCCTCTCTTTTCCAAGTACCTGATCTGGATTTACAGTTACATCTCCAACCTTGACTGATATTCCCCTTTGGAGTTTCCCAAAATCAGGGCCGGGTTTAACCCCACAAGCTACTGCTTTTTCCCTGAGGAATTTTGGGGCTCTTTTCTCAGTTATACAGTAAGATACATTGGGAACTGAGTGTTCAGTGTTGCAGCAAGTTACAATGTAATCTTCTTCTTCAAGAGCAACTCCATTTTTTAATTCGTGGGCATGTATTTCAAAGGATAGTGCGAAGTATCCCATGTTTTTAATATTTTCAATGAGTTTTGAAAGTCCCTCCGGTCCAAATATATGGAGAGGTTTTTTTCTACCACGAAATGCCATTGATTGAATTATTCCTGGAAGACCTAGGAAATGATCTCCGTGAAAATGTGTTAAAAATATTTTATCAACTTTCATAGGGCTTAACTTGGCCCTTGACATCTGTCTTTGAGTTCCTTCACCACAATCAAATAACATGATCTCTCCAAAGGCTTTTAAAGCTATTGCGGAGTGATTTCTGTAATTTGAGGGCATTGCAGATGATGTTCCAAGAAATATGAGTTCCATTATGTGTCACCGTGATATGGGATTGTACTTAGATTAATTTCATAAGGTTTGGATTAAGATATTTGGATCAATCTTAATTATCCGATGTGAATACAATTTTTAATTAACCATCATTTAGTTCATATTGTGATCTTAACACAAACCATAAATGGCCTTTGCTTTTATATTAACATTTATATTCTTATTTTATATAATTCTATATAGATGTTCATTAAAATTTAATTGTAAAACACAGCAGTTCAAGATCACAGGCTCCTGAATTCAGAGCCTAATTCATCCAACTGCCTGATTGAACAGGAATATTTCATTAAAAGTGAGACTATGAATCAAGATATAGCTAAAATTCTTTATGATGATGTTGGGTTTGAAGATATAACAACCAAAGCATTGATACCTCCGGGTCTCGAAATTGAAGCTGAGATAATATGCAAAGAAGACGGTGTCATTGCAGGTGTTGAACTTGCAGACACTATATTCAAGGAATTTTCAATAAAAACCTCCATTAAAAGGTACGATGGTGATCTGGTTGCTGCAGGAGATGTTGTAATGGAGCTTCAGGGTGATGCAAGATCCATTATCACAGTTGAAAGAACAGCTTTGAACCTGCTCATGAGGATGAGTGGCATAGCATCACTGACTTCGAAGATGCTTGCTGATGTTAAACAGGTTAACAAAAACATTATCCTGGCAGGAACACGTAAAACCACTCCCGGCCTTCAATTCTTTGAAAAAGATGCTGTAAGGGCTGGTGGGGGTGACACTCACAGGTACAGGCTTGACGATGCTGTTCTGATTAAAGACAACCATATTGCAGTTGTGGGTAATGTTAAAAAGGCTGTGGAAAAGGCCAAGGATTATGCAAGCTTCACCAAGAAGATAGAAATTGAAGTTGAAAACAGTCACGATGCACTGGAAGCTGCAGCTACCGGTGCAGATATTGTGATGTTGGATAATATGAGCCCTGAAGAGGTTCAAAACGTACTTGAAGACCTTGAAAATGAAGGTTTAAGGGATAAAGTTCTGATTGAAGTTTCAGGTGGGATAAATCCGGATAATATTATGGAATATGTAAAGAAGGGTGTTGATGTAATATCTACGGGTTATATAACCCACTCTGCACGGGCCTTGGACATGAGTCTTGAGGTTCTGTGATCTGCATTCAACTATATGGAACTTAGGTAGTATCTGCACAAAAGCTGAAGTTTCCCAGAAACATTCCCTTTATACTCTTTTTATATTTTTACTTTGAGCATTAATAATTTCGATGAGTTTGGATGAACTTATAGAAATTAGCATAGTCACTTTTAATTTAATACAATAAATTTATATAGGTCCCACCATAGATAAAAATAAGTGAGATAAAAATAGAAATAAATCTTATTATGGAGGGATTTAATGATTGAAGAATTTAACGAAGAAGAAAAATTTAATGAAGATATTGAAGAAGATTTAAATGAAGAAGAAGTGAAAAATTCCGGAGAATCAGAAGAATCCCAAGAATCATCTATAAAAGGAGAACCAGCTGAAGAAGAAACTTCTGAAGGAGAACCAGCTGAAGGAGATGAAGGAGAACCAGCTGAAGGGGAGGAAGAAGAAGCTTCTGAAGAAGATGAAGATTCTGAAGGCCTTCCATTTGCAAAGGCAGAAGTTGTCAGGTTGATGAAGCAGAACCTAGACAGCGATAAAATGATACGGGAACGAGTTAAAGTTGAGATGAACAGGTTCCTTGGAGATGTCCTTGAAAATGTGTGCGAACAGCTCAACGAGTACCCATACACAACCATAGAGTATGAAATGCTTAAAGAATCCATATATCCCTACAAGAACATAAAAAGGATAAACGAAGAGAAATTAAGGTTACTCAAACATATGGATGCAATAAAAGCAGATTGTGATGCTTTAAGCATGGATATTCAAAGGACACTTAAATTAAAAGATGTTGATGAAGATAAAGATGAATTTTTCCAGTAAGTCTTTAAACATGATTGCTAAATGAAAGTTCATTAAACAATCCCTTTACATATTTTTTAGATTTTGCTAACCTTTTCAATGAATTATTTTTAATTTTTTATATACTAATTTTTTCAGTACAGTTTTAACAAGTACAGTTTTAACAGATTTCTTTCAAGCTGAAATAACCTTAAAATAGAACTCACTTAAAATAAATTTAAAATTGATATCTTAAATTGATATCAATGAATCAATCGTTGGAATAAAATTTTAAGAAAAATATAAGACCCTAAAAATTTTATTAATTGTATCAGGATGACTAAGCCTTAAAAAATTTTCAACCAGAAAACAATGATTATGAAGTTAACAGAATTAAAATTATAGAATTAAAAATAATTAATAGAATTAAAATGGGTTAACTTATGCACAGGATCATTTCTCAATGGTTGCAAATCCAGTCCTAAGATTCTTTATTTCATTTTCACTTAGTTTCCTGTGCTCAGCTTCTTTATGGTCTATCATGCTGTGGCCAAATGGGTCTTCAAGGATAATTGTGGCTGATTTTTCACCAGATTTAACCTTCACAATATCTTCAAGTATCCTCAGAGCATTTTCCCTGATTGTTTCTTCTTCACTCATTTTTAATGCCCTTACAACAGCTTCTTCAAATCTGTTAAGCACTCCTTCAACATTTGAAACATAACCTTGGGATTTAGGGCCTGGCTCAACTTTAAGCCCAAGTTCTGGAATGGTCACAGTTGCAGAGGGTGATTTAACGATCCTTGCATTCATCATCTCTTTATGAACCTTTAGAGTGTATCTTACAGGTTCCTTCTGGTCCAGACAAATGGTGTCAGAGTGTTTATATCCACACTGGCTGCACTGAACTGTTGATTCCAGTATCTCTCCAAAATAGGGTATTTCTTCAGTTTTACTTGTGACTTTAAGGGTTCCTTTGGATCTACAAACTGGGCAGTCTGCCATCATATTGCTCAAATTTAATTCTCTCCTGAATAATTTACTAAAATAACTCACTAAAAGTTTAGATAAAAATAATGTTTGTTATTAGCGACTGGTTAACCTGCCTGATTTTTTTCATCTTTTTGGAAAATGAATCCAACTGCTTCCAGTTCTTTTATCATCTTTTTGAGGCTATCCTCGTTTGGTGCACAGATCTTATGGCTGTGAACATTGTCTGAAAGGTTGTAAAGACCCTCTAAATCCTTTTTTCGTTTTGGATTTTGTTTCAGGAGGGTAATGAAACGTTTAGCTTCCACGGGATCGTAAACGTTAACCTTTCGAGTTAGGGGTTCTCCAAATCCTGGTAAGAAGTAGGATACATCAACTATCCTACCGCCGTATTTTTCCAGTATAATATCAGTTTCCTCTTCAAGCTGGTCAACTGAGTGTTTAAAGAGCATGATCTTACATATCTCCCTTATCAGGGTCAGCATCCTTTTAAGTGTACTATCAATTTTTTCATTGTTTATAACAGGTATTCCATTATCAAGAGCTCTTTCAACAAGATAATCATTTATCACGCGATTTTCTTTGAAGTATTCGAGGTGTTTACCGCCACGCTTTATTTTCATGGCCCTTTTAACGAATCGTTCCTTGTGGATCTCTTCGTTAGCAGTCAACACAAAAAAATGAATGGATGCATCCTCTTTGAATTTATCAATATCAATGAGGCCTGGAACAAGGTGCACTCCCTCAATAACAATGTCATCATAATCGTCCACAGCTCTTTTGATGACCTTCTCAATTGCAGGTATAACGAATGAAGCATGTTCTTCAAAACCTGCCCCTATCAAACCATCGGTATTTCCATCGTACCTTTTCCTATCTTTTAAAGTTACATATGCATCGAAGGAGGATTTATGGAGTGCAGGCGCATATTCAGGGCCGATTACTCCCCTTACTATCTCCCTTATGAAGTCAGTTTCAATCAGATGTTTTATGCCTAACTCTTTGGCTAATTCTGATGCTATGGTTGATTTTCCAATTCCTGAAGCACTTCCTATAAGAATAACGTAAGGTTTTCTCAATTTTATCCTCCCCATTGTTAAAGATGGGAAATGTCCTCAACTTATGTTAAAAATTCAATGACACGTTCAGCACTTCTTCTCATCTCAATCCTGATGAGACCTAAATTGATATCTACGTCGGTTATCACAACTAAGATCCCTTCACCTGCGTCGATCATCAAGGTTTTACCCTTTTCACCTTCAATCATAACTTGTTGCAGAGGATCATGCTTCATTTCTTCAGCAGACCTTTCAGCTGTACCAAAAACTGCTGAAGCCATTGCTGCTACAAGTTCGGAGTCTATATCTGATGCTACTTCGCTTTCTATAATTAATCCATCTTTTCCAACGACTAAAGATCCATTTACCCCGTTTATTCGGCCTAGATCCTTAAGTATTCTCTCTATCATACTATGCCTCCACAATAGAATTTAGTATGCTACCCAAAGTATATATCTTGGTTTAACATTTATTAGATAAATAGGTAATGTTAAAATTTCACCTAATTCACCAAAATAAATAGGATATAATGTATAATAAGGAGTGATTTTTTTGTATTTTATAACTTCGGTAGAGGAACTACAGGAACTCAACCCATTCATAATAATAGGCTGTGGGGGTGGAGGAGAAAAATTTTCTAATTTTGAAGGTGTAAAAGCCGTGGGTTTTATTGATGACGACACCAGAAAACAGGGCAAAGAATTCTGCAATCTCACTGTATCAGGAAATCTCAGTGAAGTCATCCAGAAAACCGATGCTAAAAGTGTTGCAATAATGCTCCCAATTGGTGCTGAGGGAACAGCACTCAAATACGCAGTTGAAGCCATTGACAACGGTAAAAACGTTGTTGCATCCTTCAGATCACTACCGATTTCACAGAACGAGTCCCTCATAAAATTTGCAGAATCAAAGGGAGTGGCTCTCAAGGAAATAAGTCCTCGTTTGGATGTTATAAAGAAAATATTTGGTGTTGCACCTCCAAAATGTACAGAAACCCTTCCTAAAATAACCTACAAACACAAGGCACCTGTTGTTTTTGTTGGTGGAACTTCACAGGAATGTGGTAAAAGAACCACCACACGTATGCTGGGTAAAGCAGCTGAAGAAATGGGTTTGAATGCTGTGGTAATTTCAACTGATGAAATGGGTCTTGAAAAACCTGCAGATGTGAACTTCCGTGCAGGAAGCCTTTCAGTGATGGACGTTGCATCAGCTGTTATGGGAACCATAAAGTACATGGAAGAAAATAAAGATCCAGATATAATATTTGTTGAAGGTCAGTCAAGTTTAACAGAAAGGGGAAACCCTCATCCAAAGGGTCTTTCAGCTGCAATACTCTTTGGAGCAATGCCCGATGCAACAATTGTCTGTCACAGGCCAAACCATCCCTACAGGGAACCAACTGGAATAGAGTATGAAGTAAAGGCAATAGAAGCTGTTGAACCAACAAAGGTTGTTGGAATCTCATTGAACCTGAGAAACGTGGAAGAACCATGTGATCTGTCTGAATATGAGAAGGAATACGGACTGCCTGCTGTTGATATAGCCAATGGACTCAATGGCGGCGCATCAAGATTACTGAAAGTAATTATTGATCATATAGGGGAATTTAAGAAATGAAGGACATGCTGGATATTATAAAGAAAAATATTGGTTTAGAAGAAGACGAAGAAAGGGAAGAACAGGAAACCATAATAGTTCCAGAACATTCGTTCTATGAAATAATTCTTATGAAGGCCAAAAACCTTGATGAGTTTGACTTCGCCCTCAATCAGATTGTAGAAGAGAAAAATCCAATAATCATGGACATGAGTCTCCTTGAAAGGGAAAGTCTTGAAGATTTCAAAATTGCAGGGGAAAAACTAAAGGCATTTCGTATTAACACCGGTGGGGAAGCCATATTACTGAGTAAAAATGGTAATATAATAATAATCACTCCTCCTGAGATCAAATTAATAAGGAAATGATCAGGGTAGGTTAATGGTTCTAGAAAGTCTCATTAACCTAATACTGTGACTATGTTAATCACTGTAACCACAAATCAACAGAAACAAGATTAATATGTCATAGATCTTGTCACAACGGAACAGTCAATTAAAAATTTAGGAACATCAAAACCCAGAATTCCTATCAATTTTTTTGTAAATGCCATAACTTTTTATACATGTTTTATAGGATTAATTTAATAGGGTTCAAATATATGCTAAAAGATAGAAATTAAATTCAATATTTTTATAATTAACATGTTTTTAAATGGGTTACATTTATATAGAGGGATGAAAAATGGAGCTGCCAATAACTAAACCTTCCAGGGTCTCTTATGCAGATCAAATTGATTTTAACCAACTCGTTGGAGAATTATCTAAAAACAAGCACAATGGATTTATAAGGGTGACTTCCGGTTCTGAAGATGGTTACCTGCTTTTTAAGGAAGGAGAACAAATTGCAGCATCGTATGATACATATTCAAAGTTAGATGCCCTTGAAAGAATAAAAAGTGTAACTGAAAATGATAAAACCTTGGTAGAAGTTTTTGATATTAAAAGATCCCAGATAGATTTTCTTCTGGACTTGAACAAACATTATATAATCAATTTAAAATCTGAAACAGATAATCTTCTCTCTGAACTCAAAAATTCCAGGGCTTATGAAGAACCTGAAGAAGTGAAAGAGGTTCATGAAGTAGAAAGATCTGAATCAAATGAAACCAAAACAGAACCTGTTAAAATGATTGAAGAACCTGAAATTGAGGTTTCAAATAAAGTTGAATCAAATTTAAAAGAGGAATCTGTGACGAAAACAGAGTTAAATGAATTTAATGTTCCAGAGGAGGCTTCAAATCCATCAGTTGCTACTGGAGAACCAGAACCATCAAATCCCGTAAATATTTCGAAGGATGATCTGGTTGACATGAAAACAACAGAAGAGGGAATTGAGGAGTTAGAAACTGCAACTGAGATATCAAAAACTACCCCCCAAACTGAAGAAATGCCTGAACCCGAAGTTCCCCTTGACAGATCGGATCTTCTTAAGAAGTACGGTATCAGAGACGTCAATGAAGAAGACGTTGAAAATCTTTTAGATACCTATAAGGGAGGTTCTGTGGATGAGAGGGATGTTGAAAAGATAGAACTGACCCTTATGAATAAGATTAAAAAATCAGTACTGGGATTACCTAAAATAAGAGGTGCAGAGGTAATGGTGTTTTTGGACAACACCAATGGACTCTCTGGACATGTTAATGTGCTTATTGAATCAGAATCTCAGGGATTTTTCTCAAGGATACGGGGAGAATCTAAAGATGCCGATAACTTAAAAAGGCAAATAATCAATATATCCCAAATACAGATAAGAAAAAGCTTTAGAAAATACCCTGAAATTGTAGATGAATTTGATATAAATGTAGAGATGAATTAGGAGGTATCAGATGACACGAGTTATAACGGTTGCTTCTGGAAAGGGTGGTGTTGGAAAAACAACCATAACAGGTAATTTAGGGGTTGCACTGTCTACCTATGGTGAAGAAACTGTAGTTCTGGATGCGGATGTTGCAATGGCAAACCTTGAACTTATCCTTGGAATGGAGGGTAAATCTGTAACCCTGCATGATGTGCTTTCTGGAGATGCAGATATAGAAGATGCTATATATGAGGGTCCTGGAGGAGTGAAAGTTGTTCCTGCAGGAATATCCCTTGAGGGATTACGAAAAATTAAATTGGACAGGCTGGAGAATGCTCTGGAGACACTTGTGGAAAGTTCAGACATTCTACTTATAGATGCGCCTGCAGGACTTGAGAAGGATGCCCTTGCAGCCATAGCAGCTGCCCAGGAAATGATACTTGTCACAACACCAGAGGTTCCATCCATAAGTGATGCATTGAAAACTAAGATAATTGCAAACAAACTTGGCGTTGAAATTATAGGGGTTGTTATAAACAGGGAACAGCACGATAAAACATTCCTTACAATGGATGAAATTGAAACCATACTGGAAGTACCAGTAATTGCTGTAATACCCGATGATCCAGAGGTTAGTAGAGCAGCAGCATTTGGTGAACCAATTATTGTGAAAAACCCTAAATCACCTACGAGTAATGCCATCATGCAGCTGGGTGCAGATCTTATTGGCGAAGATTATCAGCCAATTGAGCCAGATAAAAAAGGTGTTATATCCAAACTTGTTGAAGGCCTTTTAGGCAGAAGATAATGTTAAGCAAGGATAGATTTGGTGGATATTCATTAACTGGAAAACTGATTTACAGTATCATTTGGAAAACTGGTAGAACATGTCAAGATTTATAGCATTTGCTTCAGGTAAGGGTGGTGTTGGAAGAACCGCCCTAACATTTAATCTGGGCGTTTCAATGTCCCTTTTTGGAGAAGAAGTGGTTATGCTTGACACGGATCTTGTAATGGCAAACATGGATGTTATAACAGGGCTCTTAAACCCTGAAGTCACATTACATGACGTTTTAATCCGTGAAAAATCCATACAGGACTGTGTTTATGAGATTAACCAGGGAGTTCGTGTAGTTCCAACAGGAATACATTTTGAAACCCTTAAACATATAAACCCTAATTATATCTCCTGGAACAAAATAATGAATGAGGTATCGGATTATGGTGACTTTTTCCTGATGGATTTGCCTGCTGGAATCAATTCAAACATTTTTGATGGTCTTCCAGAAGAAACAGAAGTTATACTGGTTACAAATTCAACAATGGCCTCTGTTGCAGATGCTCTTAAAATAAGAATTCTCTTCAACGAACTCAACATCGAGATAGTTGGATTCGTACTGAACATGTGGTACGATGACAAATTCCTTCTATCACCAACTGAGATAGAATCCATACTGGAGGTTCCAATGATTGGACTTGTACCCTACGACCGGGAAATGGAGAGGGCAATGGCAATGGGAAGGTCAATTGTGGAATTAAACCCATCATCACCAACAAGCAATGCAGTGATGCAGCTTGCAGCAGATATGCTGGGAAAACCTTACAAGCCCATAGAACCTGATAAAGATGGTATTCTAAGAAAGCTGAAGAAGTTCGTTGGAATTTGAACTTTTTACAACTACATCCCTATTTTTTTATTCCAATTTAAGGATCCATCCTTTAACAATATTCATCTTAATGTTAGTTTTAACAGATCTCAGTTTTGCACTGTTTTATTAACTAAGAAATCTAAGCCTTCTATTTTACCCAAACATAATAAACCCATTACCCTAAGATTTGCTTGTTGTTTTTTTAGATTTAACTCATTTAAAGTAGGTTTTTTTTAATTGTTTTAAGGTTTTTAAGCTTTTCAATGTTTTTTTAAAAAAAATTTTACTTTAGAAGGTTCATATAAAATATATAATGATAAAAGGAGTTGGGAGTGGAAGTTCTTGAATGATTTTAAAAGGGACGTTGCTGCACTTGGAACATGCAACATGGATTTCATAATGAAGGTTTCACGGTTCATTGGGGCTGAGGATGAAGCAGATATTCAATTACTCTTACAGTTGCCTGGAGGTTCAGCAGCCAACTTCGCACTTGGAACGTCTAGAATGGGCTTAAAAACAGGGATCATGGCCAGGGTTGGTAACGACCACTTTGGCAGTTTAATAACGGATAATTTCCAGAAAGAAGGCGTGGATATAGATAGGCTCTTATCACTGGATGAAAAGACAGGAATGGGATTTATAGCAGTTGATCCGAATGGGGAAAGATCAATCTACACATTTATGGGTGCAAATGCACAGTTCACCCTACTTCAAGATGATGTAGATTACATAAGATCCTCAAGAATCCTTCATATTACAGGAATCTACCTTGAAGTGTTAGATGAAGCATCCAAACATGCAAATACTCTTTCATTAAACCCTGGAACATTACTTTCCCACTATGGTTGGAATGCCCTGAAAAAAGTTATAAAAAAATCAGATGTACTTTTTTTAAATAAGAAAGAGGTTGAACTGTTAACTGGAATGCATGAATCTGAAGGTGCACAATTTTTAATTGATGAAGGAGTGCCCCTGGTTGTTTTAACACGTGGAAAGGATGGTGCAGTTGCTTACACAGATGAAGGTTCCATAAAAGTTTCTACCAATGAAGTTGAATCTATTGATACAACCGGGGCTGGAGATGCCTTTGCTGCAGGTTTCATCTCTTCTTTGATTAAAAAACAGGACATTGAAGAATGCCTGAAAAAGGGTAACAACGTGGCATCACAGTGTATCCAAAGACTTGGGGGTTGATTCCATTGTTCAATTCATCAAATCTTTTTTTAGATTCCATAGAACTCTGCTGCATTTGAATGGGAAACCTTTTTAATTTCTGAATCCTCAAAACCTGCAAGTTTCATTTTGTGAACAGTTTTGGGAACGGATAGAGGATCAGATGGGGATGAGCTCATGTCGCTGTCGAGTACAAACCTGTCAACTCCGTACTCCTTGAGCATGGAAACAGCTTCATCAGGAGTGACCTTCAAAGGTTGAACAGTGAGTCCAAGGTTCCAATCATGTTCCACAGCCATATCCACTATGGAATTGTCTACATGGTCCAGCTGTACAAGGGAGGGGTTTATCATCTCTTCCAGTATTGATGATGTAACCCTTGCAACTTCGTACTTGTTTTGTCGGGGTGTGTGGACAACGACCTTCATGTTCATGTTATCAGCAAGTTGTAACTGTTTTTTAAAAACTTCTTTTTCAATATTTGATGTGGTTTCAAGGCCTATCTCTCCAACTGCCACAACATTTTCTTTTTCAAGAAAATAGGGGAGTTCATTGAGTACTGTTTCCCAATCCTTTGAAATGCTTCTTGGATGTATTCCAACTGCAGCGTACAGTTTCAAACCATTTTCAGCGGCTCTTTTAGTATCATTTTTGAGTATGCGGTTTATATGGTCCAGCACAACGTCTGAAGTGCTCATTCTGAGGGGGTCATGGGCGCAGCTCACTGCTTTTTCAACGCCTGCCACTGCCATTTTTTCAAAATCTTCGTAGGGCCTTGTATCGGCATGTACATGTGCATCTATCATAAGATCACCCTTAAAAATGAAATTAGATGTTTAATTTTTGGATATACCTCTTCTGTATCTGAACCTAAGTTTGGCCTTGAATATAAATCATGGGGTTCAAACATCCAAACCTGCGGTCATCATGGATATGTGCATTGATGTTTTTAAATCAAGACATAGATTCAGTTAAAACTTGCACATGTGCATTACACAAAAGTTTTTTTATAAAGACCTCAAAATATCTATATAAAATAGATCATGTGAAGGTATTAATTTCAATGATTTAGGATGAAATTGAAAATTATGATTTTATAACAGTGATCATATTAAATAGTTTTCACAGTATTTTATGAATCAATAGAATAAAGAAGGTTTAATTATGACTTTAAACAATGTTTTGGATATTTATGATGATGTAAAAGATGATCTAAAGTTTTTATCGATGTCAGTTGTTCGTACAAAGATCATGATGTGTTTGAATGAAGGGCCTTGTAAATTAAAGGATTTAAAGGAAGAACTTGAGTTAGATTCATCTGCAATTAAACACGTTCTAAACGATCTTGAAGATCAGAACTTTGCGTTCAAAAATGGTGATGCTTATTCCCTCTCAGAAAAGGGGATCATCATATGCACCAAGCTAGCTGAACTCATAAAAACTCTTTCTGTTGTAAAAAAAAATGAGAAATTTTGGCTCAAACATGATATAACTTCTATCCCTCATGAGTTTGTATTAAGGTTGGGGGATCTTGAGAGATCATGTCTCGTGGAATCTGAACTCACAGACATACTAAAAACCTTTGAAAATTTTAAACAGTTATTACACAAATCAAAAGTAATAAAAGGAGTATCACCCATTTTCAAACCAGAATTTATAGAAGAATTTAAAACCATCATTGAAAATGATGTCTATGTGGAACTGATACTCACAAATAAAATAATGAACAAAACAATGAGAAGTATGGATCCCGGAACCCTTATAAAGCTTGGAAAACTCTTTTTGCAGAATAAGCTTAAAATATGGAAGATAAAAGAGGAAGAAGTTAATGTTGCGTTTACAGTAACTGATACAGCATTGTCTTTAGGTCTTTTTTCTACCAATGGAGAATATGATCTATCAAGGGACCTTGTAAGTGATGATCCAGAAGCTGTTAAATGGGGAAATGATCTCTTTGAGTATTACAAGGGAAAGGCCGAACTTTTCAAGATTGGATTTTAATGTAACCCCCAAATTTTTTTTGGGTTCCTGATCATTCCAATTTATGTAGCACAATGAATCACTCAAATTAAAATTAGTTGAAGTGGGTTTGGATAAAAAGTAATAATTGAATTCGTATGTTGTGGAGGTTTCAATATGGATGTGGAAGAAATGGCTAAAAAAGCAACCATGAAGGATCTTAAGGAAATTGCCAAAAAACATGACATAAAACTTGGAAGATGCCCAACAAAACTTAAAGTCGCAAAATTAATTCCAAAGGAAGAGTTAGAAGATTTAGTAAATAAATAAATTATTTTTTTTGGGCTTAAAATTTTTTAAACACCTTTTTTTAAACACCTTTTTGTACAAAATTTTTCATTTAATAATGCACTGCTAAAACTTTTTAAGAAAAAGTGATGGGTTTTAAGTCCATCAAAACTTAATTAAATGATTAAAAAGTTTAAATATCCTTAAAACTGGTTTTTCCACTTAAAAGATCGCTTAAAATGGTGTAAACATTTTTAAGGGGTACTCTAACCTGTTCAAGGCTGTCCCTATTTCTTATGGTTACCCTCTTGTCTTCAAGGGTTTCATGGTCCACTGTAACTGCAAATGGAACACCAATCTCATCTGATCTTGCATACCTCCTTCCAATGGTACCGGAAGCATCGTACTCTGATATTATGCCCTTCACACGTAGATCATCGCTAATTTTATATGCAATTTCAAGGAGTTCATCCTTGTTCACGAGGGGGAAGACACTGACACTTACAGGTGCAACATCCTCTGGAAGCTTCAGATAAGTTCTTTCTTCATCCTCTGTGAATGAGTGCAGAAGTACTGAGTAAAGTATCCTGTCTATACCGAATGATGGTTCAATAACGTGTGGAAATATCTTTTCACCCCTTATGGTTTCATCCTTCTCCTCAAAACTCACAAGATCCGCGGGTAGATCATATTCCTTACCCTCAACCTCCACCTTGAAAACTCCCTCAGCTTCAAAGGCCTCTTTGATAATGGATGCATCAGTTTCGTCCAGAACTGCCTTGATCTTGGGGGAATCGCCCTTGAAGAGTGGTCCGAACTTTTTCATATCAGGTTTTGCAACAACCTTCTTCATGGTTTTAGGTTCGTCATATTCAATAAAAACTCTCATATCCTCGTTACTGTACTTGCTGTGGGATCTAAGGTCAAAATCGGTTCTGTCAGCTATTCCTATTATTTCAACCCAGCCGAAGCGGTCTGTTTGAATCTCAACATCCCAGCAGTCAATTGCGTAGTGGGCCATCTCAGTTGGAAGGTGCTGCCTGAACCGCATAACCTCATCTGGAATTCCAAGTTCAGACAGGAACCTTTCAGCAAGACATAACTGGTAGGCATGCATCTGGCTGGACACAAGACCAGTTTCAACAGCGTCACCTGCAGTTACCTTAACAGGGTCTTCTCCTGCCATCTGATTCTCTGCGGAGTAGAGTGTGAGTTCCTGGTCTGCAACTTCACTGAATCTGGGGTGACCTTTGTTGGAGGGATCAACGAATATTTCCGCTTCTGCCTGTGTGAACTCTCTGAGCCTTATAACTCCTTGACGTGGTGATATTTCGTTCCTGTAGGCTTTACCCACCTGAACAACGCCGAAGGGTAGTTTTCCCCTGAAAAAGCGTAGAAGTCTTTTGAAGGGTATGAATATTCCCTGCGCAGTTTCAGGTCTCATGTAGCCTGTTTTTTTACCCTTAGCCCCGATAAGGGTCTGGAACATGAGGTTGTAACTCCAAACATGGCTCAGGTGGCCTCCACATTTTGGGCATGGAATTTTGTTTTCTGAGATTATTTCAGTGAGCTTCTGGTTTTCAAGGCCCTCAACATCCCTTTCTATTGCATCTTCTATGACGTGATCTGCCCGGTAAACCTCCATACAATCCTTACACTCAGTCATGGGGTCTGTGAAGTGGTCCACGTGTCCTGATGCTTTTAGTGCTTCTTCTGGCATTATGGTTGGGGATTCTATTTCATAAAATCCTTCTCTCACCACGTAGTAGCTTCTCCATTTGTTTATGATGTTGTTTTTAAGTATGGCGCCCAGTGGGCCGTAATCAAAGAAACCTGCAACTCCTGAGTATATTTCAAATGAGGACCATATAAATCCCCTTTTCTTGGCGATATTCATAACATCGTTATCAGTCATATCAAATCCTCTCAAATCTCATTTAATTATGTTTGATTTTTAAAATTTTATTTTAAATTAGAATATTTTGAAATTTAATTCATAAGAATTGTTAATTTTAATATTTTAAATAATTAAAAATTTTTTAAACTTTAAACACTGAAATAATCCTTTAAAACTTGGATCCATTTACGATCTCGTAGTCGTGTTTGATCTTACTTGTTTCTGGACGTTTTTGACCCATGTACTTGCTGTCACGGTCCGGATGTCCGTATGGTTTCTCTGAAGGTGATGTCATTGTTTCAAACACTATCTGACAAACCCTCTGACCTGTGTAAAGGGCAACTGGCATTTTGCCTATGTTGGATATTTCAAGGGTTATTCTCCCGTGAAAACCTGGATCTATGTATCCTGCTGTAACATGCATGGTTATACCCAGTCTTCCCATTGACGAACGTCCCTCAACCCTTGCAACAAGGTTATCTGGAAGTTTAACAGTTTCATAGGTTGTTGCAAGTGCAAATTCTCCAGGGTGGATTATGAAAGGCTCACCATCATCTATGTAAAATGATTCCATGTATGAATCAATGTCTGTTTTGTCCATTGGGTCTATACATGGTTTCCTTATTATTCTAAACCCTTTAAACTCATTTCCAATCCTTAAATCAACTGATGATGGTTGTATCTGCCTTTCTGGATTTTCTAAGGGTTCTATAAGTATTTTGCCTGTTTCCAGGCACTTTTTTATGTCTCTGTCACTTAAAATGGCCATTTCATGTCCTCTTTTTTATTGTTTTTTTATCTTCTTTGATGTTTATCTGTGATAGTTCTTCAACCTTAACTGGTATTCCGCAGCTGTTACCAACACCCACAACCAGCACTTTGGAACCTTCAGAAGATTGTAAAATTGCATTTTCAACCACTGAAACAGCTTTTTGGGATGATTCAAAAATTTCATTGGTCATTTGGGATATTGCCTCTTCAGGACTCATCTTAACGATAACAGCATCAACATGAAGGTCCGATTTAACAAGCTCTTCCTCGATGAGCCATTTATCAACACCAGGGCCACCGATAACAACACCTATGCCCTCTGCAACTGTCCCTGTTTTTTCTCCTTCAAGTTTGACTGCAGCATCAACCGTTATAATGCGTTTAATATTTTTTTCATTGATAATTGAGGTTACAACTTTCCCAACTTTCCCCACCCTCGCACCTGGACCTTGTGCACGTGCTATGATGAGTTCACGTCCCTTGAAGTCCTTCTCTGCAACCACCATTTCCCCTATTTCATGAATATCCTCATCTTCAACATCTTCCAGGAGTTTACCTGCAACAAGGGGTCCAATCCCATCTCCAACGGGTTTGCCCTCAGAAAATGCATGCATTCCATCGAACTGAGCTTTGACAGTTCTCATTATCATTGGAAGGCTCATCTGGAGCATCAAAAGTATCTGGATGTTTCCAGTTTTCTTTGCAAGTTCCAGGTTATGGCGGACCATTTTTGCAACTCCATTTATACCAAGGGTTGCCTTAATTGTCATTATTATGTTTGAACTCCACTCTTCATCGGCTTCCGGTGCTAGGGTACTGGACATATGTTTGAACCTGTCCTCACTGAGATCGAGTATCTTTTCGAACTTTCGAACAATTCCGTTTGGGTCAAGCTCCACAGGTGTGATAACAAAGAACTCAAGAAAATTATCCAGAGCTGCCTCTGGATCTTCTTCTGGATTTCCCTTTTCATTGCAGAGCTTGATGAGAACTTTTTTTGATTCTTCAACCATTCCCTCAACTTCCACTGTGAAGTTGGAGATCTTGGACATTGCACGCATCCTCAAAAATGAGGGCAGCATGAGTATCAGGAGGAGGAAGACTATAAATCCAATGATGTATATGGGATTGATACCGAAGAACATTCTCAGGCCACCTTAACGTGTTTAATCATTAACCTATCTTTTTTATCAGTAACTCAATCGAATATTTTTTAAAAACTATTTTGCTTAAATTAAGTTATCTTACTCCTTTTAAATTTAAGTTATCTTAATCCTTTTAAATAGATTCAGTTTATTTCTCTACCAATCTTCCATTTATTCTTCGAAGAGTACCTTTCAATGTATGTGCTTCCCTTCCAGATATAAAAGCTCTGCCAATAATTCTGCGAAACACAAGGGATGCATTTTTACATTTGTGTTCTGGATATCCCAGTTTTTTAACGATCTCATCCATGGATTGTATGAGTCCTTCCTTCTCATCTTTAGATGCTTCTTCAAGTTCTTCAACAGGGTAACTTTTCTTCTTTTTGAATATCTCGTAGAACACGATTGCAGCGGCATGGGTTATGTTCATTATTGGATAGTTCTCATGGGTTGGAATTGTAACAACAACATCGCAGAGTTCTATCTCATCATTTGAAAGCCCGTTACCTTCCCTTCCAAAGAGCAGGGCCATTTTACCAGTAACGTTGAGATTTTCTGCAAATTTGTCAGGAGTTACAGCTATCCTCTGAATGTTGTAGCTCCCCCCGGCTTCCCCAGTTGTTCCCACTGTAAAATCTATTCCCTCACTTTCAAGGAATTCTGGGAGTGAATCGTAGACCCTGGCGTTTCTCACAACTTCCCTTGCATGCATGGCCTGGTAGTAGGATTCATTTTCCAGCTGGCATGGATTTATCAGTACCAGATCTGAAAGTCCGAAGTTCTTCATGGTTCGTGCAAGAAAACCTATGTTTCCTGGAGATTCAGGCTCCACAAAAACTACGTATATCATTTTGTTTATCAGCTCTTGTTATAACTGTCTTTTTTTGTTAATGATTTATTTGTGTTAATTTTCAATTTATTATAATTTGTAAGCTCTCTCTAAAAGTTTTAACAGATTTAAAACCTCTATACTTCCAAGACCCTCTGCTTCAAGCGAATCCCGTATGTTGTACTCACAGAAGGGACATATTGTAACAACTGCATCCACATCAAGGTCTTCAACCATATGGGCCTTCTTCTTACCCAGTCCCGCTGCTATTTCAGGTTTTCCAGAGCGCACTCCACCACCTGCACCGCAGCACTGGTTTGGACTTTCCATCTCCACAAATTCAACACCTTTGATTCTACTGAGTATTGATCTGGGTTCTTCACGTATACCCTGACCCCTTGCAAGGTGGCATGGGTCATGGTAGGTAACCTTCATGTCAAGGGGTTTCATATCCTCTGTGTTGAGATTATCCACCAGAACCTCGCTTATGTCCTTAACGTTGAGATTGGCACCGTAACGGGGGTAATCATTTTTAAGGGTGGAACCACAGCCTGCACAAACAGTTATGATGGTGTCGTAATCTTTAAGAGCCTCGTAGTTTTGCTTTACAGCATCCTCTATGATATCTGTCTGCCCGGTTCTTATAAGGGGTGAACCACAGCATATCTGATTTGCTGGAACTTCTGCATCAATTCCATGCTTTTTAAGGACATTGAGAAGTGCCACTCCAATTTCAGGCAGCTTGTAATCAACCATGCACCCTGTGAAAACAGCTACTCTGGGCTTTTCAGGAGATTTATCTGCACTTTTTAATACTTTTTTAGTTGAAGCAGCTTTTATGAATCCTTCAGCAAATTTTCCCTCACCTGAGGGTTCAACTGATCTTCCAGTCCTTTTTATTGACTTCCAGATTTCCCTGTGGGCTGGAAGTGGACCTATGTCCTCATTGTAGGCTATTTCCCTTAATTTTTCAATGGCCCCTCCAAAGGTGTTTATCTCCTTTGGACAAACCTCAACGCATTTAGAACAGGAGGTGCAGCAGTAGAGACCATCCTTAATTCCTTCACCTGCACGTTCACCGCAGTCACGAGGGTCCAGGGCAAATTTTGATAGGTAACGCATGAAGTAGGGTCCTGCAAACTCTTTGGTTTCCTTAACAACTGGGCATGCTGAAATACAGGAGTAACATTCGATGCAGCTTCTGATCTTCTTCGTATCTGCATATTCACCGGGATCCATGACTGCAGGACATTCCCCAATTTCACATCCACTTTCAAGGAAGAGTCCCATCTTTGCTGTTTTCTCATCGAGAGCTGTTCTGTCAACAACAAGATCCTTCAGGACTGGAAAATCCAGGGGCTCCAGTACGTCTCCATCTTCTATTTCAGATTTACATGCAAGTGCAACTTCTCCGTTTACCTTAATTGCACATGAACCACACTGCCCTGCACGACAGGAATATCTGTAGGCAAGATCTGCATTGTGCTCATCATTTATATAATTCAGAGCATCTAAAACCTTCATTTTATCCTTTTTAGGGACATCGTAGGTTTCAAAATGTGCTTTGCTGTCTTTTTCAGGATCATATCTTAGAACTTTAATTTTTATCATTTCTATCTCCGAGTTACATTTAAAAAAGATTTATGATAAGGATTCACAAATTTTTTTTGTGCTTTTCCTTGATTATATCTATTTGCATCAATCCATAACCATTACATTCTTCAATGGATTCAGGAAAATTATCTTTCATGCTAGATTAACATGTGACAGTAAATTATTGGTGTTATATATTATATAAAATTTTTAAAAAGAACCCTTAAAACTGGGCTAAAAAAACTAATTGAAGTGACCCCTTGAAATTGATTCAGAAAAATTAAGACAGAAATTGGAAGCAAAATATTAGGGTATCTAATTTTTGGCAACGTCTATGAATCTTTCACGTATCAATATCCAGTATATGGAAAGTTCATCCTCAAACTCCCTGTAATCTCCAAATTTCTGGGATACAAGGTTCCAAAATCTTTTGTTATGCCCCATTTCAACGAGATGTGCTACTTCATGAAAAACAACGTATTCTATGAGTTCATATGGAAGGTGGATCATGTAACGGTTTATGTTAATGTTTCCTGTGGAACTGCAGCTACCCCAGCGCGATTTCATCTTCCTGAAACGTACAACCTCAAAATCAACCTTCAAGTAATTTGCAAATTCATGAACCAGATCATTGACAAGGTGTCTAAACTCTTCATCAGTTCTTTCAAGGTTTAAGCTGCGATTCCTGGCTTTCTGCCTGGAACTTTCAAGCCTGCACAAACGGTCATAGATCCATTTTTTATGCTTCTCAACAAGCCTGTCTGCTCCATCATAACCCTCTGGAACTATTACCTTCAAAAAACCTGTTTTAATTTCCAAACGTGGGTACTTAACCTTCCGTGGGATTACCTCATACTCAACATCCAGATCATTTATCCGGGTTTTTTTCATTCTCTCCATGCTTCATCCTTTATACTTCATTATTTTCTTCTTCATTATGAAATAGGGGGAGTAACTATAAAAAATTTTAATTGTAGATAGGTACAATCTAATAGAAATAGGACATTAAATACCATCTAATAAAAATATTAAACCATTCAATGATTTACATACATTTTAATAATTGTTCAATAAGTCAAAGGAGATTCTTATGAAGATAAAAGAAGTTTTAACCGGAGAAGAGAACGATAAACTGTTTCTCCTTGGAAACGATGCTGCCGTTCGAGGAGCATTAGAGGCAGGCGTTGCAGTTGCATCCACATACCCTGGAACACCTTCATCAGAGATAGGTGACGTGCTTTCCAAGATAGCAGATGAAGCAGGATTGTACTTTGAATTCTCAACCAACGAAAAAGTGGCACTTGAAGTTTCTGCAGCTGCTGCAGCTTCTGGATTAAGATCATTCACCTTCATGAAACACGTGGGGGTTAACGTTGCAGCAGATTCCCTTATGAGTGCAGTTTACACAGGTGTTAACGGGGGTATGGTGATACTATCTGCAGATGATCCTTCCATGTTCTCATCCCAGAACGAACAGGACAACAGACACTACTCACACCTTGCAAACATGCCCATGATGGAACCATCCAGTCCCCAGGAACTCAAAGACCTCATGAAAGATGCATATGAACTATCAGAGGAATTTCAAATACCTGTGCTCATGCGCACCACAACCAGAATATCCCACATGAGGGGGGTTGTGGAACTCGGACCAAAAACTGAATCACCAAAGAAGGGCTTCTTTAAACGTGACCCCCAACGTTTCGTACCAGTTCCAGTAACTGCAAGGGAGATGCATAGGGAGCTCGTTGAAAAAATGGAAAAAATAGGTGAACTTAGCAACAGATCACCATTGAACAGGATATTCGACAACAATGGGAAGATAGGTGTCGTAACAAGTGGAAGTGCCTTCAACTACGTCATGGATGTTGTAACTGAGGGAAAACTGCCAGTGAACGTTCTGAAAATAACCCTTTCTAATCCATTCCCTGAAAAACTGCTCTTAGAATTCATGGAAGGTCTTGAAAGTGTGCTGGTGGTTGAAGAGGTTGACCCCATTATGGAGAAAGAAGTACTTGCAGCAGTGGGAAAACATGGCCTGAAACTTCAGGTTCATGGGAAACTCGATGCCACACTCCCTATGATCTACGAGTACAGTCCAGATATAGTGTTTGAAGGATTGGGAAAGGTCACAGGCACTCTACTGACCAAAAAAATTGTGGAATCAAGGGATTTGCCCCTTCCAACCCGCCCACCAACACTCTGCCCTGGCTGTCCACACCGTGCTGCATACCATTCAGTCCGAAGAGCAGCTAAAAACCTTGAAATCGAAAACATCATCCACCCCAGTGATATTGGTTGCTACACACTGGGAATAGACTCCCCCTATGATGCAGCAGACTACCTCCTGTCAATGGGTTCCAGCATAGGAACAAGCTGTGGATTCTCAAAGGCAACAAGTCAGAGTATAGTGAGCTTCATAGGAGATTCAACATTTTTCCATGCAGGAATACCAGCCCTCATAAATGCAGTTCACAATAAAAACAGATTCGTACTGGTTATACTTGACAACAGAACTACAGCAATGACTGGAGGTCAGCCCAACCCTGGACTGCCTGTTGATGGAATGGGATACAAGGCACCTGAAGTTTCAATTGAGAACCTAGTCCAGGCAGCTGGTGTTAAATTTTTAGAAACAATAAACCCCCTGAACGTGAAAAAATCCCAGGAAACATTTGAAAAAGCACTGGAATACGATGGGGTGGCAGTTGTTGTATCAAGGTACCCCTGCATGCTCATCAAAGACAGGAAAAGACCTAAAAGCGATGCTGTGATTGATGTCAAGCAGGATAAATGTGACAAATGCTTAGTTTGCCTTGAAGAACTAGCATGCCCTGCAATTTACGCGAAAAAGGATGAATCTATTCACATAGACCCAATGCTCTGCAGAAAATGTAATGTATGTGTGCAGATATGTCCTGAAAGGGCCATAGGTGTTAAGAAGTAAATTTCAATGAACTGAACATTTTTTTAGGAAAACTCACTTTTGGAACACTAAAAATTTCCTTAAATTTTTCCTAAAATTTTCCCAATCAAATCAAGCTCAACAAAAATTAGCTTAAATAATAATAATCAATGAAAATTTTACAGTAATTGAACTTATACTAAATGATTTAAAGATTTAATAGAGGAGATCAAGGATGAAACCCTATAATATTTATATTTCAGGTGTAGGTGGTCAGGGAATAATTAAAACCTCCACTGTTATTGGAGAAGCAGCAATGAAAAGCAACATAAATGTTGTAATGAGCGAAATACACGGCATGGCTCAGAGGGGAGGGGTGGTGTCCACGGAACTGAAAATCGGTGATGCCTACAGCCCAATAATCAATGAGGGCACAGCAAATCTTTTACTGGCATTTGAGCCCCTTGAAGCATTAAGGGCCCTTCCAAAACTCAACAAAAAAACCATTGTAGTTGTTAACACATCCCCAATTTATCCGTCCAACCTAAGGCAGAGCCAGGTACCCTACCCCGATGTTGATGTCATCATGGACGAACTGAAATCCAAAACAGGAGAAGTATTTGCAATGGATGCTGAAACTATTGCAAAAAACGCAGGACACATACTATCCCTTAACATGGTCATGCTGGGAGGTGCAGCAGCAGTTGAAGGATTCCCATTAAATAAAGAGTTGATACTTGACTCAATGCGGTCTAACCTGCCTGAAAAGAGTATACCCATCAACATGAAAGCCTTTGAGGAAGGGTTTAGGATTTGTTCGGCTAAGTAAGATGTCCTCTTTCCATATCATGAATATGAATTTGATTGGCAGAGGATTGAATATTAAAAACAGCAAGGTACAATAAAATAAATAAAATCAGAGGCTGTAAACCTCTTCAGCTGTCAGAACATCTGCACCACCAGCTTTCAACACCTCAATTCCAGCGTCGATATCTTCAGGGTGCAGGATAACTATTGCCCTGTTTTTATTCTGCTCAACGAAGGCGTAGAGGTAGTCCAGGTTTATGCTGGACTTGTCCAGTATTCCAAGGATCTTGTTGAGGCCTCCAGGCTGGTCAGGTATTCCCACAGCTATCACTTCACCTATCTTTATAAGAAAACCCTTCTCTTCAAGGACTTCACGCGCCCTATCAGGTTCAGGTACTATCAACCTTAAAATTCCGAATTCTGATGTGTCTGCAATTGAAAGTGCCCTTAAATTGACCCCTGCTTTTTCAAGCACATCCAGTGCATTCCACATTCTACCCTTTCTGTTCTCAAGAAATATGGACAACTGTTTTAACTTCATTTTATCACCATCTAATGATTATTTACAGTTAATTTTTTTTTTGCTTAACGTAAATTAACGTGAATGCAATTTACAGTACATTTTGTTACAAAATATTGATATGCTATTAAATACCAACGTCTCGTTTATCAATAACCCTTACAGCTTTTCCCAGACTTCTGGGAAGGGTTCTAGGTTCCACAAGAGTTACATTAACCCTGAGGCCTATTTCACTGTGAACCAGTTCTTCGATCTTCTTCTTGATCCCAACGAGTTCCTTGACTTCATCTGAAAAGAGTTCTGGTGATGCTTCAACCTGTATCTCCAATTCATCCAGGTGTCCTGGACGTGTAACAATGATCTGGTAGTGGGGTTCCAGGCCATCGATCTTCAGGAGAGCCTTCTCTATCTGGGATGGGAATATTGAAACACCCCTTATCTTCATCATATCATCCGAACGCCCCGTGATCCTCTCAATCCTTACAAGGGTTCTTCCACACTCACATTTGCCCCTTTTAAGTCGTGTTATGTCCTTTGTACGGAAGCGCAGAAGTGGCATTCCCTCACGGGTTAAGGTTGTCAGTACCAGTTCCCCCTTCTCACCATCTGGCAAGTTTTCGTGGGTTTTGGGATCTATGATCTCGGGGTAGAAATGATCCTCAAATATGTGCAGACCATCCTTAACATGACACTCAAGGCCAATACCAGGACCCATTATCTCTGTAAGGCCGTAGATATTGTATGCGGGTACATGAAACTTTGATTCTAACTTTTCACGCATCTCCTGAGTCCATCCTTCAGCCCCAAATCCAACAACCTTAAGATCAAGGTCTTCCATGTCTATGTCTTCATCTGCAAATTCTTCTGCAAGGTACAACCCATAGGAAGGTGTTACTATGAGGACTGTTGTTCCGAAGTCCTGCATTATCTCCATCTGCCTCTTGGTCTGACCTGTTGATATGGGTATTACAGTTGCCCCGATCTTCTGTGCACCGTAGTGAACACCGAAACCTCCGGTGAAAAGACCGTAACCATGAGTGTTCTGGATAACATCATCCTCTGTAACCCCAACCATGGTCAAACCCCTTGCCATACATTCACTCCATATTTCAAGGTCTCCCTTTGTGTAACCTGACACTGTGGGTTTTCCTGTTGTTCCAGAGGATGTGTGGAGTTCCACTATTTCCCTGCGCGGAACTGCAAACATTCCAAAGGGATAAGCTTCCCTCAGATCTGTTTTAGTGGTGAATGGGATCTTTTCTATGTCCTTCAGGCTTTGGATGTCCTCTGGTTTAACTCCTGCATCATTGAACAGTTTTTTGTAGTAGGGCACATTTTCATAGGCCACTTTAACGATACTCTGTAATCTTTCAAGCTGTAGTTTTTCCCTGTCCTCCTGGGACATACATTCTTTTTCTTCGTTCCAGATCATTTTATCCCCTGAACATGCTTCCTGTAGTGAGAGCCATCATTAAATCCTTTAAAATCTTTTAAATATGCTCTTCACGATGTGAATTTTTTTTTATGAACTTCAATTCAATGCACTTAATAATTGAAGTTTAAAGAACTATCTTTTTTTTTAAATCTGATTTATAGGTTTTATATGTTTCTTTTATAGAAACATTTTGAATAAAAAAGGGTATGGAAATGAAGGTATATTTGCCTTGTGGTTTATGTGGGGAACATGCCCTTGAAAGAACTTGATTCACACCTAAAATAAATTTTATGAACTTATTTTGTGGGGATGTAAAAAATTTTTTTACAATTAAAAAAAATCAAGAACAACAATTAAACTGGGGAGTTTTGCAATGATCTTAACAGGATGATGGAAGAACAAGGAACTTAAATCCCCTAAAAATGATATTGAATTGTAGAGTATAAAATGAATAGAATTAAAACCCATAATTTCAGCTTAAATCCTTAATAAGTCACTTAAATCCTTAATAAGTCACTTAAATCCTTAATAAGTCATTTTAAGGGTATTTGTAAATGTTAAAGATAGGTGTTTGAGGGGGGATTGAGGTTAGGGACTACAATATTGGGAAGATTGGGGCTTTCCCGGTAATGTTAATTTGGTTATCCCCCTCACAAACGTTTCTTTTTATGATAAAGGAGATATAAAAGCGTTTACCAGAATCACACCCAAATCTATACCAACTCTTCCATAATTTCCACCTTTTTTTTTAAAATGAGCCATTTTTTATACAACTCACTTTTTCATGGTTTCATATGGGCTTCCAGTTCCTTGAAGTTCTCATTTAGGATCAACATAAAAAAAGACTGTACAAAAATTAATTAAAAGAGTTTTTATATGGAGATCAACATTAATAAGGATTAAACATTATAGATTTGTAGAATTTCAGTGAATCGATCCATCCTACAATAAAAACTTGGAAGTCTAAAAACTTGAATAAACATCTAATTTCTGCAAGTTTTTGACGTAAAATTATAATATTTAGATTATAACAGGTTATCAATTTGATCAAGTCTTTTTGATGGATTTACCTAAAAATAAAAAAAGATGATGAGGTTAAACTATGGACATATTGATATTTAGTGTTGTTGTTTTGATATACCTCCTCATGGTGGGATACGTTGGATACGTAGCCTGGAAACGAACCAACAGTTCTGAGGACTACATGGTTGCAGGTAGAGACACCCACCCCTACATCATGGCTTTAAGCTACGGTGCCACTTTCATAAGTACAGCGGCAATTGTAGGTTTTGGAGGTGTTGCAGGCCAGTTTGGAATGGGAATTCTGTGGCTTGTATTCTTGAACATTTTAGTAGGTATATTTATAGCATTCGTATTGTTTGGAAAACGTACAAGAAAGATGGGACAAAAAATGGGTGCATTGACGTTCCCAGAATTTTTAGCCCGAAGATTTGACAGTAAATTCATCCAGTACTTCAGCGGACTTATTATATTCGGTGCAATGCCACTCTATGCATCGGTAGTTCTCATAGGGGCCGCAAGGTTTATGCAGACAACCCTGTCAATGAACTTCAACATTGCACTCATTATACTGGCATCCATCATTGCAATTTACGTTATCTTAGGTGGTATAAAGGGTGTTATGTACACAGATGCTCTCCAGGGAACCATAATGTTCGTTGGAATGCTTATCTTACTGGGATTTATTTACTGGACCCTGGGAGGGGTTACAGCAGCCCACCAGGCTCTTACCAACATGGCTTATCTCATGCCCCAGGAGATGGTGGCAATGGGAGCAACAGGGTGGACTTCATCCCCAGTACTTGGAAGCGCCTGGTGGTGGACCCTTGTATCCAGTATAATACTAGGTGTGGGAATAGGTGCCCTTGCCCAACCCCAGCTTGCAGTGAGGTTCATGACAGTTAAGTCCAGTAAGGAGCTCAACAGGGCAGTGCTTATGGGGGGGCTTTTCATATTCGTTATGACATTCACAGCATATGTTGTAGGTTCACTTTCCAATGTTTACTTCTTCCAGCACCTTGGAAAGATTGCAGTTGATGTTGCAGGGGGAAACGTGGACTCCATAATACCCATATTCATAAAAATGGCAATGCCTGAATGGTTCGCATACCTGTTCATGCTCACACTCCTTGCAGCAGCCATGTCCACAATAAGTGCCCAGTTCCATGTTCAGGGAACAGCAATAGGTAGGGATGTTTACGAAACCCTGAAGGGTAACAAAGGCCAGAGATCTGTTCTCATAACCCGTATGGGAATTCTGGTTGCTGTTGTCATTGCAGTGATCGTGGCCTACCTCCTCCCAGGAAGTGTGGTTGCCCAGGGAACATCCATATTCTTTGGACTCTGTGCATCAGCTTTCCTGCCAATGTTCGTATGCGCACTCTTCTGGAAACGTGCAACCAAACCCGGAGCAATAGCAGGACTTCTAACAGGAACATTCATGAGCCTGTTCTGGCTGGTTTTCATGCACAAGAAGGAAGCTGCAGGTCTTGGAATATGTAAATGGCTCACAGGAAGCAGTGTACTTGTAACAACCATGCCATGGCCGGTTGTAGACCCCCTAGTTGTTGCCCTGCCACTGGCATTTATCGTGACAATCGCTGTGAGCTTACTGACCAAACCTCCTGAAAAAGAGGTTCTTGAAAGTTGTTTTGGGGAAACGAGTTCAAAATAGGATTTAAAATGGCTTTTATTTCCCTAAAACCTTTTCATATTTTTTTTTATATAGTCCCCTATTTTTTTTAGTTTATTTTACTGATGCTGACATTTCAGTTCAACGAAAATAATCATTTAATAGTTTTATTTTAAATTTTAAATAAAAGTAATTAAATTAGGCTATTACTAAAATCCACTTTATATTCTCTTTTAAATCCTTTTTAGGGCAGGTTATTGGGAATTAAATCCTTTTAAAATCATTTTTTTCAATATTTTATTGATATGATGTAGAAAATCATATAGAATAGTTTAAGCTGTGTGAAGTAGATAACATTGGAAATAAAGTTCTCGTTATTAAAGATAGTTATTAAAGATAATTTCTCGTTATTAAAGATATTTTATGGTTAAACCAGATTAAGGGATGTAAAATATGAAAATAGTACCATTTCCATTAAAAAAAAGTTCAAACAAAGGATGGAAGGATGTTTTCAGCAATCCAAGACCAGTTACAGTGGAAAGTTTTAAAACAGGAACTGTAACTCTGAATATGAGGGGAACACTGAATCCTAAACATCTCAATGCAGGTCATATTGAGGATGAAGACCTGGAAGTCCCGATAATGGCCCATCTTGTGCACCATGATGATTTTGGAGATTATCTCCTTGATACTGGGCTTGATGCGTCTTACTGTAACGATCCAAGGGGTAATGTTAGGGGAATTTTTTCATGGATCTTCACAGACGAGTTCCAACAGGAAAAAGATGAAAACATAGCTTATCATCTGAATAAAAGGGGAATAAAACTTGAAGGAGTATTTTTAAGCCATTTGCACTCGGACCACATGGCCGGGATAAGGGAGTTACCCCATGATATTCAGTACGTGATTGGTAAGGGTGAAAAATGCCTGGAATCCAAGCCATTTCACTACGGAGGTTACTTCAAGGGCCTTGAAGCTATCCATGAAATAGATTTTTCTACTGTAGAAACCATGCCTCCACTGGGGCCATCTGCTGATTTACTGGGCGACGGATCCCTCTGGGCCATCCACACACCTGGCCACACAAAGGGGCACATGTCATTTCTGGTTAACGGCTTAGGAGGACCTTTACTTCTAACCATTGATGCCTGCTTCATCAGGGAAAACCTGGAACGCAGTGTTGCACCCTCAAGTTACACCTGGAACGTTGAGAGGGCCCAGAAGAGTCTGGATAATATTCTGGAGTTTTTGAGGGAGTACCCTCAGGTCAGGGTTATTTGTGGGCATGAAAAACCATAAATCTATATATAAAATGAGTGTTCTATAAAAATGGCAAGTGTATGGAAATTTTATGGAGGGTAGTATCCATCATTTTCCTTTTTATACCTGAGCCATGCATACAACATATGGTCATCAATTGTGTACTTCTTATTAGAATGTGAGAGTATCCCCTTATTTTTAAGTACATTCACATATTTTGCAAGTGTCCTATTGGAAAATTCTACTTCACTCAGCAACTCACTCCAAGTTGAAGGTCCCTTTTCAATGATGGTTGTGATAATGTCCTTTTCCTTTTCTGAAAGTGTGGCCCATATGGATGTCCACATAATGGCGATCTGCTCAATTTTTTCATAGAATGTCTGAATAATCATATCTTCATCGTACTTCACACTTCCAGACATGGTATTACAGAAGCTGTTTATGTAGGCAGGATATCCTCTGTAGTTCACACAACTTTTATAGTTTACTTAATTTCACTAATGTACTTAGGTTAATCATTATTTTTGTTATACTTAATCTCACTACTATACTAAAATACACTAAAATTTTAAGTTTATTTGATTACACTTGTGTTATTGAATACACTGATTGGAACTTAACTGGATTGCATTTGTAATTTTCATTTTATTTGATATAACAACCTAATTTTGCTTTTTATTTGAATCAAAGCAACCATTCAACTCTTTTGAATCTCCTTGATCCCACAAGAGAAAAGTATATAAGCATATACTTATATACTTATGTTCCATGCTGGAGATAGATCATGGTCACGACCCTGAGGTACAGGAAGAACTGGAAGAGCTCTTCAAGGCACTTGCCAATGGTAACAGGCTCATACTGATTCGTTGGCTTGCTTCAGGTGAAATAGAAAGGATCAGTGTAACTGAGATGGCAAATATAATGGGCCTGACACAGCCTGCAGCCTCACAGCACCTTAAAGTACTCAAAACAGTTAAGATCCTCCATGCAGAAAAGGAAGGTAACTACATTTACTACACATTCAATAAACGTGCCCTGTTAAAGCACAAAAAAAATATCGATTTTTTATTCAGTTGTGCCTTAGCAAAGTGCGATCAATTCAAATAAAATTATGAACAGGGATAAACCCAAAACGGAACTTAAAAACCAGGCTAAAATGCCGCATATGTGCCCTTGGGTGATAATATGAAAGAAACGAATTTCAATGAAGAATTAGCTGTAGTGGTCATACCAGATGTTCCACTACTACCTGAAACCAATATCAACCTCAAAGTTGGTAAAGAAGCTGGAAGCGAAATCTACACCCGTGTTAAAGACGATGATTTCCACGGTATAGCTTTAGCTCTTAAACAAATGAATCCTGAAGGATTCCCTGAAGAATCTGATTTCTACAGGATAGGAACCATCATCCACATCCAAAACGTCAAGGAAATGAAGGACTTCTACCAGATCAAAGCCGAGATCAAGGAAAGGGTGGAAGTGGAAGATTTCATTGCTGACGGTGATAATTACAGGGCAAACTACAGCTTCTTGCCCGACATCATAGATCTGGAGCCTTTTGACCAGGAAGAAATGCTCATGAACATCCAGAACCTGGTAGAAGAGATAAGTGAGAACTTCAAGGGATCAGAAGCTTACCTCAAACAGGTCCATGAATTAAATGATTTAACGAAGGTCATGGCCTACGTGTTCCCATACATGAGGCTTTCAATTGCGGAAAAACAGGAATTACTTGAAATGCGCTCCCTCAGAGAGAGGAGTTTGAAGTTCCTTGAGTTACTCGTTGACCAGAAGGAATCCATCAAGTTCCACATGGAAATGGGAGCCAGACTCAACGAGGAGATGAACAAAAAACACAGGGAAACAATGCTCAAAGAGCAGCTAAAAGCCATACAAGATGAGCTGAGTGATTCTGAAGGACACTACGGCAACAAGGATTACAGAACGCTCATAGAAGAATCCCAGATGCCAGATGAGGTAAGGGAGGTTGCACTTGATGAGGTTAACAAACTCGAGAGAGGGGGTTCCAACAACTCTGAGGAAAACGTTATCAGAAACTACCTGGATCTTTTGACCAGCCTACCATGGGGACCAAGTGAAACCAGGGATATAGATATTGAAGCTGCAAGGAAGTTACTTGATGAACAGCACTACGGCCTTGACAAAGTCAAAGACCGCATAATTCAGCACCTCACAGTCATGAAATTGAAACAGAACAAACAGGGTTCAATACTCCTGCTTGTGGGTCCACCTGGAACAGGTAAAACAAGTCTTGGAAAAAGTATAGCAGAAGCCCTGGGCCGTGAATACGTCAGGATAAGCCTGGGAGGTGTCAGGGATGAATCAGAGATCAGGGGTCACAGAAGAACCTACCTTGGAGCATTACCAGGTAGGATCATCAATGGAATGAAACGTGCAGGAACCAGAAACCCTGTGTTCATCCTTGATGAGGTGGATAAACTCATGGCATCTGTAAACGGCGACCCAGAAAGTGCCCTCCTCGAGGTGCTTGACCCAGAGCAGAACGACACCTTCTCAGACCACTACCTTGACGTGCCCTACGATCTTTCAGATGTGTTCTTCATAGCCACCGCAAATTCACTCAGGGACATTTCAGGACCCCTACGTGACCGTATGGAGATCATCCAGATAGGCAGCTACACCAGTCATGAAAAGTTCAGAATAGGAAAGGACCACCTCATAGCAGATGTGCTTGAAGACAACGGCCTGGATGAAACCAAACTCCAGATCCAAGACGAAGCCCTGAAAACCCTCATAGAAAACTACACAAGAGAAGCAGGTGTCAGGGGACTTAAACGTCAGCTTGCAACAGTTGCCAGGGTTGCATCAGAAAAAATCGTCCTCGGAAAGGTTGAATTACCCTACGTGGTCAGGGAGGACATGCTCTACGACATGCTGGGCCATGAACTCATCCAGATAAACAGGGTTGGTGAAAACAACCTTCCAGGAGTTGTAACTGGACTGGCATGGACACCTGTGGGTGGGGACATACTCTTCATTGAAGGAGCTTTCATGCCAGGAACAGGTAAATTAACCCTTACAGGTCAACTTGGTGATGTTATGAAGGAATCTGCAAAGATATCCCAGAGCCTCATCCGTTCAAGAATGGCTTTCAGCCTCAAGAACATGGAGTTCGATAAGAAGGACCTGCACATACACGTTCCTTCAGGTGCAATTCCAAAGGATGGACCATCTGCAGGAGTGGGACTTCTAACCACAATAGCATCCCTTGTAACAGGTCAGGCAGTTGACTCTGAACTGGCAATGACAGGTGAAATATCCCTCAGAGGTGCAGTGCTGCCTGTTGGAGGTATCAAGGAGAAGGTTCTTGCAGCACACCGTGCAGGAATCAAAAGGGTTATACTGCCAAAGGAAAATGCAAAGGACCTTGATGATGTTCCAGATGATGTTAAAGCAGAACTGGAGTTCATAACAGTGGAAACAGTTGAGGATGTTATAAAGGAAACCATTGGTATAGAACTCCCAAAACCAGTGCTAATGGATATTAATACAGATTCACTGGCTGGTGGGGCAGGGGCTTAATCCCAGAACATAAATGAGAAATTCATTCAATTTAAACTTCCTTTTGGATTGGAAGATTTCTCAATTTTTTCTTTATTTTTAAGATTTATTTTTGAAAAATAAGATTATTTAATTCTTCAATATCTATTTAAACCTTAAAATTCTTTTATTTAACTAAAAATTTACATTTATTATTTAAAAAAAATTTTTATATTTATCAGATTTTTATATTTATCAGCATGCCTTTAAAAATAAAGTTTTTAATGGAATTAATCAACTAACCCTCTTGAAGTCAAGGATCACCCTTACCATAGCGGGTTCAGTGTCAATATCCACGGTTATTGCAGGTCCTTCGTCCATGTACATGGAAACTAAAAGAAACTCATCTGATACTTTTTCCCCATCACCTGCAGTTGTGTTTATGATGAAGAGTTCCTCTTCGCTACTTTCAAAGAAATCCACAACCTTGGATGTGTCCGGCCCAACAACCCTGAGCATGATCATGAGGTGTTCCTCTGTAGAGAAATGGAAATCCTTAACGAACTCGCGAGGAATTATTAAATCTGTTTTAATACCGTCAGTCTCTTTAATGAATGTTACAGCTTCAGATACTCCCACCAAGATAATCACCCTCTTCAGTTTTTTTTTATTCATGAAATTGAATCATTTAATAATTATTTGATTCTTTAGATTAATAAATATGAAAATTGGATGATGTCAATGCCAACCCTTTGACTCAATCATCTAAAAAAAAGGGGGTTAAACCAGATCAGTAGGCATTATCAAACCAGTTTAGAAATGTCATGAAGAATATTTTCACATCTAAGAGGAAGCTCCAGTTCTCAACGTAGTAAATATCATGTTTTATCCTTTCTGCAATGGATGTATCTCCTCTCCAACCATTAACCTGAGCCCAGCCTGTCATTCCAGGTCTTACGTAGTGTTTGATCATGTACTTGGGAATTTCATCCCTGAACTTCTCTACGAAGTACGGACGTTCTGGTCTGGGACCTATTAAACTCATATCTCCCTTTAATATGTTGAAAAATTGGGGTAGTTCATCGATGTTGGTTTTTCTGATGAAGGAACCGATCCTTGTCTTACGGGGATCTTTATCTGTGCTCCACTGATACTTTTCATCTTTTTCATCCTGAACCTTCATACTCCTGAACTTGTACATGGCAAATAACTTCTTATTATGGCCAACTCTTTCTTGTTTATAAATCACAGGTCCTGAAGAGCTTATTTTTATTAAAATAGCTGTTATGATCAGTATTGGTGATGTTACAATGATCCCTGAAATTGCAACGAAGATATCGAATATCCTCTTGACTGTCTTGTTGGAATATTTCTCAAGGGGCACGTATCTTATGTTTATAACAGGAATATCATCTATCATGTCAAAGTAAGGCTTTGCAGGGCAGTAAATGAAATAATCGGGAATTATCTCAGCTTTCACACCACACCTCTCAAGTGTGTCCACGATACTTTCTATGATCTTATGATGCCTTGCAGATAATGTTATTATAACCCTGTCAATTTCATTGTTTTTAACTATCTTTTCAACATCGTTTATATTCCCTATAACAGTTGAATCCTGAACTTTATGTCCTTTTTCAAATTTATCATCCAGAAATCCAATTATTTCATACCCTATGTATTTACTTTCCTTAATTTTAACTGCAAATTTCTCGCCAAGTTCTCCTGCCCCTACAACCAGAATATATTTGATGTTGAATCCTTTACATCGGATATACCTTAAGAAAGATCTGAGAACATATCTTTCCCCAATGCAAAATCCACAGCTTAAAATAGCGAAGATGATGAGGAGGTACCTTGAATAATTGATGATGTTAATTAGGTAAAGGGATGTAAGGATAACCAGAAATCCGAGAACATTTCCCTTGATGATCTGTAACGCTTCAGAATCAAAGTTTTTAGTTCTTTGGGGATCGTACAAACCAAATGAATAATAAAGGAAAATGTAGAGTGGTAATATAAGCAAAAGTGAGATCATGTACTGTTTGAAGGACCATATGCCATATCCAGCACCTAGAATATCTGTTTCAAAACGCAGATACCATGCTAAAATTAATGAAAACCCTATCACAGCCATATCTACAATAATTAGTATGGCGTTGAAAAATCTTTGATTTTCTCTGATCATTTAAAATCACTGTTTTTTTGAGTTTTTCAAGTAATTACTTGAAGAAATTTATGAACCTCTTCAAACAGTACATGCCCCATATTCCAAGATAAGTAATAAATGTTACTGTTTTTGGATAGTTGTTCTTATAATGTTTGTTGTAGAATAGGTGCATTGCCCTATAGAACTCATATATCATCTTTGGTTTTTCTTTTTTGTTGAGGCTCCCACCTTTGTAATGGATTATCTGAGCATCACTGTAATAGATTATCTTCCAGTTTCCTGCCCTTATACGGTAGCACCAGTCTATGTCCTCCCCGTACATGAAGAAGGTTTCATCCAGAAGACCCACATCCTCTATCGTGTTGGATCTGACCATCATGAAAGCCCCCATGATACAGTCAACCTCGTAGGTCTCATTTTCATCCAGGTAGGTGAGGTTGTAACGTCCGAAACGTTTGCTCTTTGGGAAAAGCTTTGAAAGACCTGTCATCCTGTAGAATGAGACACAGACCGTTGGAAAACTTCTCCTGCAGGCTTTGTCCAATTTTCCATCTGGAAGAAGAACCTTACAGCCCAGTGCACCTATTCTTTCATCTTTTTCCATGTATTCAATGCATCGCTCCAGGCAGTCATCCACAACCACGGTGTCGGAGTTGAGAAGTAGAACGTATTTTGAATCAGTTTCTTTCAGTGCCTGGTTATTTGCATGGGCAAAACCCCTGTTTTCCTTGCTTGAAATGAACCTGATCAATCCCTGTTCTGTTTCCTTTGAAAAGTACTCCTCTAACCTTTCAAGACTGCCGTCACCGGATGCACTGTCCACCAGAAATATCTCATAGCTGAAGGGGTGATCTCTTTTTAAAACGGATTCTATGGTTTGTTTGGTTAAATTGTAAGTTCTGTAGTTTACCACTATGATGGACAGATCCATTTTAACGCTCCTTTTGGTGGGTATGTCTTTATTGGAAAATCATTAATTAATTGATCCCTATGTTTTTTAATAAGTTTTCCCTGTTATTTTTGATAGTTCCTCTTATTTTTTTAGTTTTAATGAAGGCTTCTTTGAAGAATATTAATGGCTTTGAATATTCTAGAAATCAAAAGGATGGAAAGATTCTTCAATTTTTTTATCAAAAAAACTGCGTTCATAAAAACACGAATTTCACAGTATTTTTAATGAGAAGCCATTCAACTTTCACGTAGTTAATCAGGTTATTATTATATTTTATTTTTTCTACGTCATGACGGGAGTTAAACCCTTCCTTCAGCCCATCCAGGTAATCCCTTCCATATCCCTTCCTGAGGAAGAACAGATACTTTATGAAATATCCTAAAAGCAAGAATATGAGGTTTAAAGCTAACTGGGGCCAGGGCATGTTCTTGTAGGGAAGGTAAACGTTGTTCCTTGCAGATATTTTTACCTTGAATGCGTTGTGTTTACTCCCGCTGGTTCCACTGCCGTGATGGTAAACAACAGCTTCAGGACAGTAAATTGATTTGTAACCGTGGATACTGGCTCTGTAGCTTATATCAACATCCTCGAGGTAGGCGAAGAAGTTCTCATCGAAATATCCAATTTCCTTTAAGATACTTCTCCTGTAGAGGGCTGCCCCTGCACAGGCACTGAAAACCTCCTTTTTTTCATTGTAGTTATTAGCTGATCTTCCGTTACCCACCTTTTTTGTCCAGCCCAGAATGGTGTATGCATCACCTGCATCATCCATCAAATCCCTGTTTTCAAACTGGATCATCTTCGAGGAAACTGCGAAGATGTTTTCATCACTTTCAATGCACTTTACAAGTTTGGAGATGCAGTTTTTCTCAAGTTCAGTGTCGTTGTTTAAGAGGAACACGTAATCAGTTTTTGAAGCCTGGATTCCCTGGTTGACTGCAACTGCAAATCCCAGATTTTCCTGGTTTTTGATTAGGGTAAAATCTGGATGATGTTCTGTTATGTATTCAACACTACCATCAGAAGAACTGTTATCAACTATGATAACTTCAGCTAGTTCCTTTTCAATGGATTCTAAACATTTTTCAAGGAAGTGCCTGCCGTTGTAGTTTGGGATAATCACAGTTAATTGCATTGATTCCACCAGGTTCATGATTTATCTGAATGAACCCATTTATCGTAAAGCTCACAAACCTCATCAACAGGGCCCTTAGCCATCAACTTGCCATGTTGAAGCCATATTGCCTTGTTGCAAAAGCTTTTCACCATATCCACTGAGTGTGATACAAATAGAAGCGTTACTTCACTATCCATCAGTGATTCCATTTTTTCACGGCTTTTTTCCTGGAATTTTACATCCCCCACAGACAGAACTTCATCCAAAATTAAGATCTCCGGCTTTACACTGGTTGCTATGGAAAAACCAAGTCTTGCTCTCATACCTGAAGAATAGTTTTTCAGGGGAACATCCAGGAACTCCTCTAATTCTGAAAACTCCACGATTTCATCAAATTTACTTTCTATAAACTCTTTGCTGTAACCAAGTAACGCTCCATTGAGAAATATGTTTTCTCTGCCAGTATAATCCGGGTCAAAACCAGCACCTAACTCCAGCAAAGGGGATATACGTCCCTTCACTTCTATGCTGCCTTCTGTGGGTTTCATGACTCCTGAGATCAGTTTGAGCAGTGTACTTTTCCCTGCGCCGTTCATTCCAACCAGACCTAATCTGTCTCCCTTTTCAACTTCGAATGAAACGTCTTTAAGGGCCCAGAAAGGCTGAAACATGAGTTCCCTTTTAAGAAATTTAATAACGTACTCTTTGAGGTTGTCAACCTTTTCCTGGCTTAAATTGAATTCCATTCCAACGTTTTCAACCTTGATAATAGTTTCTCCCAAATTCCATCACCTTCAATTAAATGTAAAGTATAAATCTGTCTTGGTACTTGTAGAACAATGCAATTCCTAGCAGGAGGGCAACAACACCAGATACCATGGCGAATAATAAAGTCATTGGATCGTAAGGTGTTCCATATAAAAATACGCTTCTACAGCAGCTTATAACTGCATAAACTGGGTTGTAATACTGTATGAACCTGAAACTTTCAGGAACAATTTCTGCAGGGTAAAATATGGGCATGGCCCACATTAACATCATGAGTAAAACTCCGTAGAGATGTTCCATATCTCTGAAGAACACATTTACAGTTGCCAGAATAAGTCCCATTCCTATGGTTAAAAGTAGTAATGCTACAAATGGTAGGGCTGCAAGAAGTATGTAAATAGTGAATGGTGCATTGGTGGCTAACATTACGATAAAAAGAACCACAAGGGACAGCAGAAACGTTACGAAGTTGGATAAAATGGTGGACAGCGAGTACATATACTTTGGTACGTAAATCGTTTTAATTATAGCTGAACTACTTTTAATGGAACGCATGGCTCCGTTGGTTCCTCCTGCAAAGAACTGATACACTAAAATCCCGGTCAGGTAGTACACCGGAAAGTTAGGTATGGCACGTTTAAAAAACGTTGAAAATATTATGGTCAGCACGACCATACTCAAAAGGGGCTCTAAAAAGCTCCAGAATATTCCTAACACGGATCTTCTGTACTTAATTTTAATGTCTCTTGATACAAGTTCCCTGAGTAAGAAATTGTACTTTTTGAAGTTGGCAAAAAATCTATGGTTAAATATTTCAATGTTCATTTGATCACTGTGAAATTCTTTTTTTATATCTTGTTCCATTAAAAATAGGAAATCTACTATTTTCCATTGCCTATCTGGTGATACTCAAAGCCAATGTCTTTCATTATCTCTTTGTTGTACTGATTCCTGCCGTCGAAGATAATCTGATTTTTCATTCTTCCAGATATCTCATCAAAGTCTGGACTTCTGAATTCCTTCCATTCAGTTACAAGGAGCAGTGCATCTGCCTCGTCAACTGCTTCGTACTTGTTCTCTGAAAATTCTATGTTCTCGTTGCCTTTGAAGTAATATTCTCTGGCAGCATCCATAGCCTTTGGATCGTAGGCTTTAATTTTAGCGCCCCTTTCTGTTAATTCATTAACGATGACAAGTGATGTTGCTTCTCTCATATCATCGGTTTCTGGTTTGAATGAAAGACCCCAAAGTGCAAATATATGTCCTGAAAGATTTTCACCAAACCTTTTTATTACTTTGTTTACAAGGGAAAGTTTCTGTTTATTGTTAACGGATTCAACTTCTCTCAGTATACGCGCTTCGTAACCTGTATCTGCAGCTGTTTTAATGAGAGCCTGAACATCCTTTGGGAAACAGCTTCCACCGTAACCGCAACCAGCATATAAGAAACTGTAACCTATTCTATTGTCACTACCTATTCCGAATCTGATGTTGTTGATATCGGCACCAACCCTTTCACAGATGTTGGCTATTTCATTCATGAAGGAGATGCGTGTTGCAAGCATGGCGTTGGCAGCGTACTTGGTCATCTCAGCACTCTTGATGTCCATAGTCACGAATCTTTCATGGTTTCTGATGAATGGAGCGTAAAGTTCCTTCATGGTTTCAATCACAGTTTCATCATTGGAACCTATGACCACCCTATCAGGCCTCATGAAGTTTTCAACTGCGGCTCCTTCCTTCAAAAATTCAGGATTGGAAACCACATGAACCTTGTAGTTTACTCCCCTTTTGTTCAACTCTTCATTTATAGTAGCTTTTACTTTATCTGCTGTACCTACGGGTACTGTGGATTTGTTCACCACTATCATGTCGTGGGAAATGAGTTCTCCTATTTCCTGAGCAGCTGAAAGAACATGCTGCAAGTCTGCACTTCCATCTTCATCCATTGGAGTCCCAACAGCTATGAAACAGATATTTGAGTTGTCAAGACCGTCCTTCAGATACTTTGTGAAGTGGAGATCTCCGTTTTTATGGTTGTTCACCACTAAATACTCCAGACCTGGTTCGTATATGGGTATGATACCCCTTTTCAATTTTTCAACCTTTCCATCATCAATATCAACACAGTAAACTGTGTTTCCCATTTCTGAAAAACAGGCACCTGTGACAAGACCAACGTAACCTGTTCCTATTATTGTGAGTTTCATCTATATTTACCTTCAAATTTAATATATTATGGATTTTATCTAAATGTTCATAAAAAAGGTTTATACTACTTTTTTTACATATTCATATGTTGGACGTATTAATCTGTTGAACCGTAATCCGTTAAGGATTCTCTGTTTAAATTAGTTATAATTTTAGTAAATATAATATCTGTTCCCCCTTTTAAAGCTATTTTATTTTAAGTTTTATGAGGGGGATTGAGGTTAGGGACTACAATATTGGGAAGATTGGGCCTTTCATTGTAATTAATTTGGTTATCCTCCTCACAAACGTTTCTTTTTATGATAAAAAAGATATAAAAGCGTTTACCAGAATCCCACCCAAATCTATACCAACTCTTCTACTTATTTAATTAGCACCTGTTAGACAAGTTAATTATATAACTTATTTTAGACTTTTGTGTATATGTTTTTAAAATCTGAAAACAGAAAAACAGAAATCTATGAAAAGACCAATGTACCTGTTTCTAGTAGTTATTTTTCATGTAACCTACATTTATTCTGAATTACCATTTTTAATATTAATATATTCTTCCAGAGCTTTTTTTAAGGTTTGGGCACGGTGATTATATGTATGATCTTCTAAGATCATTTGCTGTAATTCTTTGATTTTAGTCAATCTAACTTCATCATTGCTTAAATAGTATTCAATTAAATTATGTAATTCTTTTTTTGAATGATATGATGGCAGTAATCCTCCAAATGTTTCTTGTGCTCCAATTTCGCCATTAGTTATTACTAAAGCTCCACTTGCTAATGCATCAAAAACTCTACTGTTAACAGACCCATAATTTTTGGTTGCTATGTTGGCATCATCAATAACGAGTTTTGTAGAGGCGTATAGTTCAGGTAATTGGAAGTACTCAATAAACCCTTGGTAATACTCTTGTAATTTTTCAACTTTTTCCCAGTTTTTACCATATAATCTAAAAGTGTAATCTATACTCTTAGGGTTTAACATTTTAATGACATCTCGAGGGTAATACCAGTAACTACCTGTAAAACAATAATCGGAGTAGTATTCTTCCATTGGTTGAACATTATTATTAAATCTAGAAGCATTCGTAGCAATAGGTAATAAAATTGCATCCCGGTCAGTTTTTTCTTTAATATAATTGCAGGCTATTTGGCTAGATGCAAAAATTATGTCATATTCATACAAACCAGAGTGTTCAGCCCAACGGTCAAACCAATTGCGGGGCCAAGCAATCTTTATCAAAGATAAATTAGAACAAATGATCTTCCGGGGATCATAGGCGTCTAATAAAGATATTAAAACATCCACATCATTGGGAACTTCGTACCAGTTTCCAGGTCCATTGCGTGATAAAAACATCACATCCCACTTTAAATCTTTTAATGCTTCTGAGAATTCTAAAGCGGTGAAATAATCCCCTGCAGATGCATTTTCACCGCATTCTGTCACAGCAAAGGCAACTTTAAATGGCTTTTCAGAGAAAATACATTCACTATTTAACTTATCTAAGAAAAACTTATTTGATAACCAATCAAACCATTTACTCATAAGTAATTTTTTGTTATTTTGGAATTTAATATCCCTATAATTAGATATACTAATTTTTTCGTCTGAACCATATTCATAATGAAATAAAAGTGCTTTTGGACAGTAAATATTTTTATATCCTCTTTTTAATAGTTTTAAACAGAAATCAACATCCTCATAACCATAATAATATCTTTCGTCTAATCCTCCCACTTTTAGATACAAATCCTTTTTCACAAGTAAAGTTGCAGCAGTATTTCCCGCGACACATTTTTCAGATTTAAAAGTGGAATTAAATACTTCATAACCTTTTCCTCGATTTATAGGCCTAAAAAATGTATTTAAATTTTGGAATACTATGCCAGTGTGCTGAATTTTGAATGAATTATTTTTATTGAAGATAGATTCGGAACAGTTAGGATAAACCAGTTTGGCACCTACAGTACCTACTTTATCATGATTTAGTGCGGTTTGCATCATCTGGTTGAGCCAGCCATAAGTAGGTTCAATGTCATTGTTAAGAAGCAGGATATATTCACCTTTTGCAACTTGAACGGCTTCATTATTAGCTCTAGAAAATGATTTATTTTCACTATTTTTAATAATTGTCAGTGGCAGAGAATTTTTAAGTTCTTCTAGAAAAGATAGTGATTTATCACTGGACAAATTATCCACTACAATTATTTCATAGTTAGGGTACTGGATATCCTCTTTAAAATACTTGAACAACCGTTTCAAATGATTTAATCCGTTTCTATTTAATATGATAATTGAAACCAATGGTGCATTCTCATCAAAATGGTGAAGATCAAGAAGTGAAATATTTTCCTTTAATATTTCTTCATATTTTGCATTTGCTTCACTCTCACTTATCATAATTAATGGTTCAATAGACGTGTCCATGATGTTTCTTTGTCTTCCTTCTTTTTTTCCGTATAGGCTGTAGTGTATGAGTGGGTTTAGTTTTGATTTTTTTACGTCGGAGTATTTTTCGGTGTAGTATTTGCTATTGAATTGGGGGTTGGGGTTTCGCCCTTCTTGATATCCGTGGTATATGTAGTGGAGAATGGGGTCTACTCCAGAAACTCTAATGTCTTTGTTGTTTTTTAAGTAGTAACCTATATCTATCAAATGGTTATTTTTAATGGCATTAAAACCTTTGAGGTTTATGTAAGTATTTTTTAGGCCGTTGTTTTTACGGTTAAATAGAATGTACAATTGTGGAAACTTTGAAATCAGTTTTTGGGTGAATGGCCGATTTTTATTACTTAAATACTCTAACTCATAAAAACGAGCAGTAAGATCCTCAACCTGGCCATTCAAAAATTTCAAAGCCATTTCTTCTTTTTTAATGGATTCAACCTTAGTTTTAGTATCAATCAACATTTTTTACACTTTTAACTATGATTTTAAAATTTTGGTAGGTATATAAAGAAAGGTAATTCAAAAAGGAGCATTATATCTCAAGGTTATTCTTCAAAATTTAAAAGCTTAATCTATTTTTTGTTTAAAATAATTCCCTACCTTGGGGGAGGCCATATTATTTTCTTCAACATTTAAATAAAACTTAATCCATTCGTTATTTAGAATGATTCCATCTCTTAAGCTTATTTTGGGAGACCATTCCACTTTTTTATTAATTTTTGAGATATCTAACACAATTTTGGAGACATTTTCCATTCCAAAGTCTCCTTTTTTAATTCTCAGTGTATCATCTAAAACTGATTCTATTTCATTGAGAATATGGGTTAAAGAATATCCAACTCCACTTCCGATGTTAAAGACATTGTTGTCTGCAAACTTGCTTTCTGAAACTTTTATAGTGGCATCCACTAAGTCAGAGATATAAATGTAATCTCTAACGGAACCATCGGGGGTTCCTATAATTTTGGTTTCATTACCCGTATGGTAATTGTATAAAAGTTTATTTATAACACCGACACCGCTAAATGGATTTTGGTATTGTCCATAAGGGTTAGAATATCTACATATAACATAGTTAATCCCATACTTTAAGCTATAATATCTTAAAAAATTTTCCATAGATAACTTTCCGATACCATAAGGTGAAATGGGCATTAAGGTGTGATTTTCATTAACAGGATCTTTTGTCTCACCATATATAGCACCCCCAGAGGATGCTAAAACTACTTTTTTATTTTTATATTCCTTAACAATCTCTAGAAAGTTTATGAAGTTTTCAATATTTCCTAATTCGATCAGACTATCATTTGATGAATTTCTCACGTTGGAAACAGAGGCTAAGTATATAATTATATCTGATGCATCAACTAACTCTTTCACTAATTCTGTGTTGCTTAAATCATTTATAAAACTATTAAAATGTTTATTACTAATTTTTTTAGTATTTGAATCGTAGAGATCAATACAAAAAATATCTCTTTTTTTTTCAAGGAGTTTGTAAATGATATTTGTGCCAATAAAACCATTACCTCCTATTAATAGATATTTATACATGAGAATTACACTCCACCACTAAGAATTTTTTATTTATTAATTTTTCAGACATAAACTCAACAATTTCAATAGAAAAATTTTTGTTAGTTAAAAATTTTTTTATTTTTTTATTTAATAACTCATTATTGGAAAGTTGAATGATTAGTAATTTTGCTTTTAATGTTGTAATAATTCTATTAAGTAACTCCACATTTAAATCCATATTGGTAATTATTATATCACTTTGTTCTTTTAGATTCTCAATTAAATCTTCCAAAGATTCATTTATATCCCTTGTGGAATATTGTTGGTTTACTAACTCGAAAAATGGTTCTTGAACTGATTTGTAAATACTGTTATGGTTTAGTAATAAAGTACATTTGAGAGAACGATGTGTCCAATCTGTATTTCCGATTATTCGGTATATAGCTCTCTCAGAACTGTCAGAATCACATGAACTACATATTCTACCATTTAATTCTCCATTGCAAATATTACAATTTTTTAAGGCCACATGTTCAATTTGTTTGTTTTCTTCTAATTTTAATGGATGAACAAATGTTGTATTTTCATCCAAGTAAGTGAAGATTCCTGGTCGGGTTTTTTTGCTTAAAGATACCCATTCAGAAATCTCACCTAACTCCCATCCTTGACTTTCTAAGTAATAACTGTATTCCACGTCCATATGGTCTTGAGGAAGTAGTGGGTTAAATCCTCCACAATCTTCATAGGCTCCTCGACGTAAAATATAAATTCCTCCTTGTATATGTTTAAATTTAACATTATCTTTATTTAGGATATAATCTTTATTTCTAAACTTCTTAAACCATTTTTGCCCTTTATAAGTCCTTCCATTATAAAAACTTGGCGAATGAATTAAATTACCTGCAATCCCTACATTTGGATGCTTTTTCATGTAATTTATAGCTTCACGTTCCCATCCATGTTTTATAATAAATCCTTCATTGCTGCAAATATAAATAGCAAATTCATTTTTCATTTTTTCTAAAGCAATATTAGATGCAGGGCCACATTGCAAATTGTCTTTGAGGAAGATCAAGGATATGTTGGTGTATAATCTTGAATAGTTTACAAGAAAATTTTTAAAATCTTCATCACTATTATTGTCAATTATGGTTAAATTAAATTCCAGTGTGGTATGTTTAAATATCTGATCTAATATCTCTTTCATTGTCTTTAAATCTTTGTAATGTCCCGTTTGATATGTTACCATGAATATATCAATTTTATTATTGCTCCAAATATTTACCATAGTTTCAATTGTTTCTTCTACATTAGAAATTCTTTGAACTTCTTGTTGAGCGCGTTTTAACATGACTGTTAGATCGTTTTTATCCATATCCCTAACATACACTATTTTATCAGCTAGATCTGATGGTTCGTCAGGATTAATGACAAATCCGGAATAACCATTTAAAACAAATTCTGGAATGGAAGAAACATTAGTGGTTATCACTGGAATTCCATAAGCCATGGCTTCAAAAATAACTGTGGGCATTCCATCCATGTCACCATTAGATGCTCTTCTAGAAGGCAATACAAACAAATCACCCTCTTGATAAACTTCTTTTAAAGCTATATCCCCTTTAATAGGACCTTCAAAAATTACATTTTTTAAATCTAACTCTTTGACTTTACTTTTTAAGTTTTCTTCCAGAGGACCATAACCATAAATTTTAAAGGTCATTTCTTCATTTTCCAAAATTTTAGCTGCTTCAATAAAAGTATCGATTCCTTTCTTTTCTATGAAACGAGCAACGGTTATAACATTTTTAATATCTCTTTTAACTCGAGGGGTATTAAAGTCAACTTCTTCTATTTTATACCTAGTTGCTTGGCGTAAAAACATAATTTTATGTTGAGGAACTCCCCTTTCAGAAAGATATTCAAAATGAAACTTTCCAGGTACAAAAATCCTCAAACACAAACTACTTTGGCCTATTTCACCAATCTTATTTCTTTCATCATTTAGATGATGAAATATATCTATAGCATGTGCAGAAACTGTGAACGGAATTCCTGTTGCTTCTGCTGCAGGGTAAGTTAGAAGCGTACAAGCTGGATAAACAAAATGTGTGTGCATTAAATTGATATCAAATTCATTAATTTTTTGAATCAGATCGGATGCATCTTCAATTGGAATGGCCTCAATGTTAAAATTTACTTTAGCTTCTTTATCCGGTTTAACCTTATAAAAAACTCTGACATTGTAATTATTTTCTACCAACCAGCGCAACTCATTCATTACAAAAGTCTGTGATAATGCAGGAAAATCCCACAACACATAGGCTATATTCAATTTTTCAGGGGTTTCTCTAACTTGACGCTTGATTTTTTGTACTTCATCTATGTTTTTAACAACTTCGTTTTTCGAAATTGAAACTTGTGATAAACTCTTTTTTTGTCTGCCTTCTTTTTTTCCGTATAGGCTGTAGTGTATGAGTGGGTTTAGTTTTGATTTTTTTACGTCGGAGTATTTTTCGGTGTAGTATTTGCTATTGAATTGGGGGTTGGGGTTTCGCCCTTCTTGATATCCGTGGTATATGTAGTGGAGAATGGGGTCTACTCCAGAAACTCTAATGTCTTTGTTGTTTTTTAAGTAGTAACCTATATCTATCAAATGGTTATTTTTAATGGCATTAAAACCTTTGAGGTTTATGTAAGTATTTTTTAGGCCGTTGTTTTTACGGTTAAATAGAATGTACAATTGTGGAAACTTTGAAATCAGTTTTTGGGTGAATGGCCGATTTTTATTACTTAAATACTCTAACTCATAAAAACGAGCAGTAAGATCCTCAACCTGGCCATTCAAATAATCAAAACTTTTTTCTTTTTTCTTCAGAGCCCTTATTAAAAAATCTTTTTTCTTTAATTCTTCTTCTTTTTGATGTAGTTGGTTTTGGGTTTCCCCTAAGTTAATATTAGTTTCATTTAATGTATTATTAAGTTTATTTTTAAGGCTTCTTGTTTCACTGTTGGCAATTGTAACTTTCACCATTTCTTTTTCAAGAATATGTAAAAGATTAGCACTGTTGAGAAGGTTTTTAATTGTAGTTACTAATTCGGGAGTCTTAGGGGCTAAAATTCCAAGTCCAAAGAAGGCATCAACATACTCGAAAATAAAATCCTTGTGAGACTCTCTCAAGAAATCTTCAACCGCAGTTAAAACGCCATTCTGAGGAGTATTTTCATAAATAGAATTGTATAGTCCAGCGTTCAATCCGCCCTCTTTTTTTAAATCAGTTTGTCCGGGATACATCCCTAATCTTTCATAGGGTTGTCTGTATTTTTCAGGTATATTTTTAGGGTTGTAATAAAGATCTCTTCGACCATAGGGCCATCCAACATCATGTAGAAAGATAATGGGGAATTTTTTGTCTTTGAAATTTTTTTCAATTATCTTCAGTTCGTTGTAAACTGTGTACCAGTTGTGATCACCATCTATTAAAATCACATCATAATCCTCAAGGAGTGGTAGTCTATTGAGGCTCAGTTCTTTGTAGATCTCAAACCTATCTCCATATTCAGCTTTAAATTCATTAATATCAAATTTTGGAACTGGATCTATAGCAGTCATATGTGCATCATGTTCCACACAGTAATCTAAAATATTACGGGTGTTTATACCCGTGTCTGACCCAATTTCAACGATGTAATTAGCATTAACTTTCTCTATGATCGGTTGCATTAAAATGTTCCAAAATCTGTTCATCTACAATTCTCCTAGTTCATATTAATATGATAATTATTCCACAAATTCATACTTCATATTCTCTAAAAATCTTTCTGTTCTTATTTCCAGAATAATATCTGGTTTATACCACTCAATAAGTTCCTTATTAAAAAACCAGTGATCCCAATATAACAACACTTCCTTGGAATAAATTGACAAAACATCTTTTAAAAAATCCAAGGAGGAATCTCTAAATATTAAAATTCTTAGATCTGATAAACCTTGAGGATTTTCATAATATTCAGTTTTTCTTATACCAACGGTTTTAAACTTTTTAGGAATGTTATCTCCTAAATCTGTAAGAAACTTATTTTTAAAAGTTTTTACCTTTTCATTGAGGTAAATTTCCTTTTCTTCCTCTGAATAAGACCAATTTTTAGGCCAAGTTAAATCGCCATTGTGTAAACACTCTTTAATGGATATTTGTTCATTTATGATTTTGTCAAATTTTTCTTTTTCCAAATCATCTATGTAATTTAAGTAACAATAAGCTAACTCCTTTCCACCTAAATAATTGATATGAGAATTATTATTGAAATAACAACTTTTATCTAACTTTTTTATAAAATCTGGCACTAAACTTTTTATTGAATCGCAATTACGTTTAATTAATTTAATTTCAAATGGTAAGAACTCCTTACAGACCACACTTTTATCAGGTATAATAAAAAAATGATATTTAATATTGTTTTTTTTACAGAATTCTTTTTTGCTATTTAAACTTTTTTTGAAAAGATATGGATTAAAATTGTTGTTGTAAGAGTAATCAAAGTGTTGTCTAATCTCCTGGTTGGAATCATTGACTAAAAATAAATAACCTCCTTCTCCTTTTAGTGCAATTTTTTCAATATTGCTGTAATTGGGTACTGTAGCAAGTTTATTTTTTTCATTTTCTAATTGTTTTACTTTGCTTTGTAGTAACTTATTTTGGCCCAATAATTCCATGTACATTTGAATAAATTCTTCAGAGGGGGTTTCTTTGTTTGGAATTAAATTATTTAATAAACCCCCTATTTTTTTACCTTTTTTCAAAGTGGGAATATAAAATATTTTAATTTCTTCTATTTCAACAGTTCCTTGAGCATTGGTTGGATCTAACCTGAGCTTATTGATTTTTTCTTCAGAATGTATTAAAAAATGGTAAGTCTTTTTAATGCCTGGTTTTAACGCTTGGAGAGAACGTAAAGATGGTGTGAAGGTTTCGTCTTCTTGATAAGTCCAATAAAATTCAATGATTTCACCATGTTCTACATTAATTGTGACGGAGATCTTTTGAATTAAACCCTTCGGCAAATTTTTTATTTCAAGGATAGGATCGTTACCTGTTGCATTATATTTCCAAGAACCTATTTCCTTTAAATCGTTAAGTATTCTCACATCTTTTTGTTTTACATTGATAATCATGAAAGTCCTCTTTTGATATTCCGCAGTTTAAAGTTTTAAATTTTTATTTAAAACTTCTAAAATGTATTCTACCTTTTTTTGAAATGTGTAATTATTCATTACTTTATTTTTACCTTCTTTAACCTTCTCAGATCGTTCATGCTCATTATTTAAATAATAATTTATCAACTTATTGAGTTCTTCTGGAGTTTTGTAGATTACCAATGCATCTCCAAATACCTCTTCATACCCCTCAATTTTGTCGGATATTATGAATGCTCCTGCTGCAAATCCATCAAACAATCTGTTTGAAATGAATCCTTTCTCCCTCATATCATCCCAGTGATCATTCAACAGTATCTTGCATGACGAATAGGCTTTCCTTAATTCGCTGTTTGGAATGTGTTCACCTTTGATGTATTTTTTAGGTATTAATCTCTTCCAGTTGGTTCCGTAGACTGCAAGGTCGTAATCAGTGGGCAGCAAGTCTTTGATTACTTTTCGGTAAACTTTCCGCGAGTTTCCAACGAAGAGTAAATCATGTTTGTAGTTCTCATCAGGATCTGGATAGAACAGCTCCGGATCTGTGCACTGTAGCAATGGCTCCACAGGAACCTCAACATTTTTGGCTACTTTTTGGGCCCAACTCTCTGATGCTATGAAAACATGGTCATATTGGTTGTACTCTTCAACACTAACATCATCAGGATGGGATATGTTCCACATGATGTTGAAGTGTTGTTTTTTAGGTTTGTAACGGTTTAAACCCCTTAAGACTATGATAGTATCGCAGCGAGCATCCCTGTTACCATCCCATTCTGGCAGGACTTGTAGAACAATATTACATCCTTTCCTTTCCAGTTCCTTCTTTAGACCAAGAGCCATGTGGTAATCTCCCCATTCCTGAACCTTCTCCCAGTCAGGTGCAGGTATCTTAATGGCGATCTTGGTTTCAAGGAGGTATTTCTCAAGAACATCCCTTATGGTTTGGGCCCTGTGGTCGTAGGTGTGATGTGAGAGTACGAATTCTTGTAGTTCCTTGATCTTATCATTCCTAGCATCTTCATTGGACAAGTAGTGTTCTAGAAGGTTGTTCAGTTCTTCCTTGGACCTGTAAACAGGTAAATTACCATGGAATGTCTCCTTTGCACCGAGTTCTCCGTTGGTCATTACAAGAACTCCGCTTGCAAGGGCATCGTAAACCCTGCTGTTTACTGATCCGTACTCTTTGGTCACCCTGTTGGCATCGTCAACAACGATCTTCGTGGAACTGTAGATCTCAGGCATCTTCTTATAGTTGACAAATCCCTGATGGTAACCCTTGAACTTCTCGAAGTTCTCCCAGTTTTTACCGTACAAATTGAACTTGTAGGGAAGGCTTTCAGGGTCTAACATATCAATTATTTCACGTTGATCATCCCAGTAACTGCCTGTGAAACAGTAATCACATTTCAAAGTTTCGTTTGCAGGTACGGAACTGTTGAACATATTCGGATCGGTTGCTAATGGCAGTAAAAAAACATTTTTCCCGGTTCTTTCTTGTATATAATTGCAACCAATTTCACTTGGTGCCATCACGATATCGTAGTCCACAAAGTCAGGGTTGGATATCCACCGGCTCAACCAGTTGCGAGGCCAAGCGACCTTGATCAACAAATTGTTATTTGACTGAATTTTACGGATATCATATGCATCTAAAAGGGAAATTACAACATCAACATCATCATCAACATCATACCAATCCTCAGACCCCCTCCTGGATAAGAAGCTTATTTTCCAGCCGAATTTTTTCAAACTATCTCCCAAGGATAGGGCTGTGAAGTAGTCACCTGCAGAGCTGTTCTCACCAGTTTCTGTAACTGCAAAGGCAACTTTCAGAGGGGTTTCAGAAAATAACCTGTTGCAGTTCAACTTGTCCATCAAAAGCTCCCTACGCAGCCATTTATTCCACTTTTCCATGAACAACCCTTTGTTCTTCAAACGCCTTTCTTTAACTTCTTTATTTTTACTTTTTTCTTGGGTTCCAAATTCGTAGTGGAATAAAAGCGTTTTTGGAGAGTAAATGTTTTTGTAACCTTTTTTAAGGAGCTTTAGGCAGAGGTCAACGTCTTCGTAGCCGTAGACGTACCCTTCATCCAGACCTCCAACCTCAAAGTATTTCGTTTTCTCAGTGAGTAATGCTGCTGCAGTTACTGCAGCACGTGCCTCCTCCCCATCTTCGGCTTCAAAGGTTGTTCCATTGCCCATATTGTATGGTTTGATGAAACCATCTTCCTCCCTAAAGGCTATCCCTCTGTGCTGAACTTTGAATGAACTGTTTTTATTGTGACGGGATTTGGAACAATCAGGATAGACCAGTTTTGCCCCCACAGCACCAATATCCCTGGATTTAAGTGCTGTTTGCATCATCTGGTTGAGCCAGCCATAGGTAGGTTCAACGTCGTTGTTTAAAAGGAGTAGATATTCACCTTCTGCAGTTTCTGCAGCTTTGTTGTTTGCACGTGAAAATGATTCATTTTCCCGGTTCTCAATGATCCTTAGGGGTAGATCATCTGAAAGTTCTTTTAATAACTCTATAGATTTATCAGTAGATGCATTGTCAACCATTAAAATCTCGTAGTTGGGGTACTGAACATTTTTCATGAAGTCACAGAATAACCTCTGTAAATGTTTCATACCGTTTCTGTTGATAATTATAATTGAAACTAGTGGTGCATCCTTACCAAAATCATGTAAGTCAATATTTGAAGTGTTTCTATTTATTATTGACTCGTAAAGTTCCTCTTTCTGACTTTCTGTAAGTCTTTCCCTTTCAATGAATTCCTTGATCTTGGATGCACCTACCTTAACCTTGGAACCGGTTTTACATTTCAGTGTTTTACAGTCATCTCTTAAATGATTTCTAAGTTTTCTTAGTTCATCGTAACCTTTTAATTCTTTTACTTTGGGTGGAACTTTTACCATTTCTATTCTCCAGTGAATAAACTTGAATCTTCAGACTCAAACTTTTTGAATTGAAAATAAAGTTATAATTGAATAAGGGATTAATTAAATAATTTTCGTATTGAAGACGTAATTTTACGAAGGGGTGATGTGATCTTCCAAGATGTGCTATTTTCATACTCTTCAATTTTATTCTGTAAATACTTTTTTTCTAAAATTTTTGATTCATACAGTTCATCCATCTTCCTTGAAAGATCAGTAATTTCACTTTTTAATCTTTCTTCTTCCTTTAAGGAATCTTTATTGTAATTTAAGTACGAAGAAGCAAGCCATTCACATCCTTCTAAAATGTTTGAGATATACTCAACTTTTTGGGGAGTGTATTTTATTTCTATATTCTGACAGAAACTCAAGTCCATTGGGGTTTCTTTAAGGTTAACCTCCTTTAAATCATCTTGTAAGGCATAACTTTTGGCAAACTCTGTGATATCCTCATTAAGAATTTCTTTATTTTCCTTTAATTTATTAAAAATCGTTTGCCAGTGAAAACTTTGGCCTTCGGGTCTGTTCAATTTGGATAAGTTGTAAATCCAACCAACCGTTATCTTGGATATTATTTGCTCCTTAGATCTTATGGGAAAATGGGCTATCCTCAAATTTTCATTAAAAGCAGATTTTATAACTTCATCATATCTTGAATCGAATGTTAAGTCATGGTTACCGAATGTTAATTTCACATCATACTTTTTAACAAGATCCTTTGGAATTATAACTTTGTAAAAATTTTCTAAATTATCTTTCCTTGCAGAGGTTATTCTTGCAGGTACAAAATCATCACTTCTTTTAAAATCTGGAACAAATGTTCTCCATTGCACATGATAATATGTGTTGGCTTCGATTTTTTCCAGTATGTTCCGGGGGGTTCCCTGGTCGGATGAAATAATAAATTCATCTGCATCTAAGGGGACGACAATGTCTGCATGAAATTCATCAACAGCTTTTATCAGCAGTTTACTCATTTTGGTATCTTGTTCATGTTCCCTGTCTGTATCTTCAAAAATTATTAAGGCTAAACCCTCTTCTTTAAGTTGTTTTAAGATTTTAAGGGTGTCGTCGGTACTGCCGTTATCTAATATAATCATTCCATCCATTACGTTGCTGTTGTAACGGACAAAGGACTCTATTACATCAGATTCGTTTTTCACCATGCTGATGGAGAAAATTTTTTTATCCATATTCTTTTGTAATATGGCTCATTTATTTAAAATTTTTCTTTTTCAATGCATTTTTAAGTTATATTTTAGTTTGAATGCTTTAATAAGGATAAAAAGAACTTTTACCATTTAAAATGACTTAAAAATAAGAAAGTTGGGCAAATTCATATAATCTCAATTAGAAAAATATTATCATACCTAAGCAAAATGGATATCAATGATTAAAAGAATGATTAAGGATCAAATAAGAAAAACGGGTATGGTAAGAGAGTTGGAAATAAAAAATGAGGCTTTGAAAAATCAATTAATTCTCAGTGAAAAAGAAAAGGCTGCTCTAAAACATCAATTATCCAACCTAAAAATAGAAAATAGAAGGTTATCCTCTCAAAAGTCAGAACTTGTTGGTTACAGCTTAAAAACCAATCTGCGAGGACTCAGTCCTGATGAGGGTAAACCAACTATAATGAAATATATTTTAGAGAACATAAAAAAGGATGCAAAGATTTTAGACGTGGGATTTGGTTCAGGGGTGTATGGTAAATTACTGAGGGCTTTTTATTATCAAAATATTGATGGTATTGATGTATATGATAAAAATATCCATGAAATGGGTCTGGATAAGATCTACAACAACATATTTATAGAAAACATTATGGATTTTGATTTTGAGCACTACGATCTAATAATAATGGGAGATGTACTTGAACATATTGAGTTAGAATCAGCTAAGGAATTGTTATTAAGATTCATAGATAATAATAAATGCAGTACATTAATAGTCTCAATCCCCTATGAGTATGAACAGGGTGAACTGTACGGTAACTCCCATGAAAGGCATTTACAAGACAAAGTCACAGGGAAATACATGAAAAGGCACTATCCGTACCTTAAATTAATAGATTCTTCCGTAATGGTTCATTCTGGAAGTACGGTGGCAGTGTATGTTTGGAATGATTCTGAAGATTAAATATAACAATGTGATAAACTATTTTAATGGGATTTAATCATGCTATATTAAATCATTTAAAAGCGTAGCTTATGTTACTAAAAAAATGGGAATGAAAAAGGGGCGATTTTATGGATAAAGTTCTTGTTACAGGGGCAGCTGGGTTCATTGGTAGTCATTTGTGTGAAAGATTTGATGCGGAAGGATTTGAGGTGTATGGAATGGACAACCTTATAACAGGATCCCCTGAAAATCTCAAAAATCTTAATTCTCCTTTTTTCCATTTTATAAACCACGATGTGACAGAAAATTGGGATACAGAAACAGATTTTGACTTAATACTGCATTTCGCATGTCCAGCAAGTCCAAAGGATTACCTGAAGTATCCTGTAGAAACCTTGAAGGCAAACTCTGTGGGAACCTTAAAAACCCTGGAATTAGCAGAGAAATGTGGTGCAAGGTACATCTTTGCCTCCACATCTGAAGTTTATGGAGATGCACTGGTTCACCCCCAAAGAGAAGGTTACTGGGGAAATGTTAATCCAGTTGGGCCTCGTTCAGTTTACGATGAAGCAAAAAGATTTTCTGAAGCTCTTTCAATGGCCTATTTCCGGAAGGGGTTGGATGTTAGGATATTAAGGATATTTAACACATACGGCCCGAGAATGAAAGCAAATGACGGTAGGGTAATTCCTAACTTCATTTCTCAAGCTTTAAACTCGGAATCTTTAACCATCTACGGGGATGGTCATCAAACCAGAAGCTTCTGTTACATGGATGATCTTGTAGAGGGTATCATGAGGGTATCAATAATTGAAGGTTTAAACGGGGAGGTCATTAACCTTGGAAATCCTGAGGAGTATAACATGTTACATATTGCAGAGATCATCCTTGAAAAAATAAAATCTCAATCAAAAGTGGTTTTCAAACCATTACCTGAAGATGATCCTCGCAGAAGGCGTCCTGATATCAGTAAAGCTAAAGATCTTCTAGGATGGCAGCCTGAAACTGTATTGAGCTCTGGTTTAGATGCAACTATTGATTTCTTCAAGTCCAAGATTTGAGTTAAAGACAGGAATAGGATATTCCTGTGATATTTTATAAAAATTTGATTTTAGAGTATGGAGAATTTCAATGAATGAAATAAAAGTATCTGTGGTAATCCCAGTTTATAATGTTGAAAAATATCTTAAACAATGTTTAGAAAGCCTTATTAATCAAACGTTAAGTGAAATCGAAATTATATGTGTAAACGATGGTTCAACAGATGGTTCACTGGAAATTTTAGAGGAATATACAGAAAAGGATGATAGAGTTAGGGTAATCAATAAAAAGAACGGCGGAATTGCATCTGCTAGAAATAGGGGTATGGAATTTGCAACTGGAGATTATATGGGATTTGTGGATTCTGATGATTGGATAAAATTGAATATGTACGAAAAGTTGTATGAAAATGCCCAGCTTTACGGCAGTGATATTGTGATGTGCTCAGCACACCGATTTGATGATATAACTCATGAAACATGTGATCTGCCCTATTTCACTTTAGAAAGATTTGATGAAACTTTTGACAACTCCATATTCACTCCGGATAAAACTAAAGACTTTTTCTTTGATATATGCGTTACTCCTTGGAACAAACTGTATAAATCAAAATTTTTAGAAGAAACAGGTGTAATATTTCATGAAGGACTAGATTTTGAAGACCCTCTCTTTTTTTATGAAACTTATCTAAAAGCTAGTAAATTATCTTTAGTTCGGGATTTTTTATATTTTTACAGGGTTAATAGGTCAGGTTCATTTATAACTTCAGCTAATGAACGTTTTTTTGATATTGTTGAAATGTTTGATTTGACTGAGGATGTTCTCTTTAAAACGGGTAATCATAATACATATCTGGTTGCTTTCTCTAATCTTAGGATTTCAAATACATTGTGGCGTTATGATCAAGTTGCTGAAAAATATAAGGCAAAATTTTTTGATATTATCAAAGAAAACTTCAAAAAAATGAATCCATTATGTATCGATAGTTTAGATACGTGGAACACGAAGAGATATCAGAACATCTTAAACTCCAATAATTACAGGGAATATGAATTATTGAAAAAAATTGATCATTTGATGGAAGTTCAGGAAGAAAAAGAAAAGCAGTGGCATGAAGAATTGAATAATCAAAAACAAAAATTTGTAAATGAGATCCAAACCCAGAAACAGGCCTATGAACTAGATATTAATGCTAAAAATCAGTTAATTCAAGAAATTACTTCTTCTAATAGCTGGAAACTCACAAAACCTCTTAGAGCTATCCGTAAAATATTAAAAAATGAACATGATCGTAGTTCCAATTAAAGGGACTATAATCCTATTCTTTGAATCAAAACTCAACAACAGTCTCCGCCAATGTTTTCCACTTCTCATCCTTCTCAGACAGAATAAGCTCATCCACACCCTCAAGGGGCCACTCAACACCTATCTCAGGATCGTTCCAGAGGATTCCAGCTTCATCATCAGCATCGTAAAAATCTGTGCATTTGTAGGTGAATTCTGCTTCATCTGAAAGTACTAGAAAGCCATGGGCAAAGCCTTCAGGTATGTAGAACTGTTTCTTGTTGTCTTCAGAGAGCACAACCCCTTCCCATTTGCCGTAGGTTGGTGAATCCCTCCTCAGATCAACTGCAGCATCGAAGACCTCTCCCCTGATAACCCTGACGAGTTTTCCCTGGGGTTTGGTGCGTTGGAAGTGAAGTCCCCTTAAAACTCCCCTTTTAGATTTGGACTGGTTGTCCTGAAGGAATGCAGCATCAATTCCAGCCTCTTTAAACTCCATTTCATGGTAGGTTTCCATGAAGTAGCCGCGTTCATCTCCAAATACTGTGGGTTCCACTATGTAAACGCCTTCAATGGATGTTTCCATAAATTTAAACTTACCCATTAATGATTCTCCTATTTGAAATTAAACTCCTAACTTGAAATTAAATTTAGAACTATAACTGTGCACCGTTGATAAGTTCAACCAAGTACTGCCCGTACTCAGTTTTCTTGAGGGGTTCAGCCAGCTCAAGTACCTTATCTGCAGTTATCCAGCCGTTGTTGTAGGCAATTTCTTCCAGACAGGCCACGAAGAATCCCTGTCTTTTCTGTATGGCTTCCACGAAGTTAGCAGCTTCCAGGAGGCCGTTGTGTGTTCCTGTGTCCAGCCATGCCATTCCCCTTCCCATGGTTTCAACCTTCAACTTTTGAGCTTTAAGGTAAGCCTCATTCACAGAGGTTATCTCCAGTTCACCACGATCAGAGGGCTTAACATTCTTGGCTATTTCAACCACGTTGTTGTCGTAGAAGTAAAGTCCAGGAACAACGTATTTTGATTTAGGAACTTCTGGTTTTTCTTCTATAGAAATCACATTGCCAGATTCATCGAATTCAACCACACCAAAGGGTCTTGGATCCTTAACGTAGTAACCGAAGATAACAGCACCTTCCTCCACTTCCCTGGCCTTCTTCAGGATCTCACTGAACCTGTGACCATGGAATATGTTATCACCAAGTACCAGGGCAACGCTTTCATCACCTATGAACTCCTCACCCAGAATAAAGGCCTCTGCAAGTCCCTTTGGTTCTTCCTGAATCTTGTAGGAGAATGACACTCCCAGATCACTGCCATCACCAAGAAGGTCCCTGTAGAGAGGTAAATCCCTTGGGGTTGAGATGATCAGTATTTCCCTTATACCCGCAAGCATGAGAACGGACAATGGATAGTACACCATTGGTTTATCGTAAATAGGCAGTAACTGTTTTGAAACCGCCTTTGTAATTGGATACAGGCGGGTGCCTGATCCACCTGCAAGAACTATTCCCTTCATGTTTCATCTCCTTTGTAACTTTTTCATGGTTAACTTAAAAATTTATGATGATTTCAATATTTCTTATAGATCTCAAATTTATCATTTGGTTGTTGTTCTAGATATTTCTTATCTCATATTAGGAGTTCAATGATCTTGGAGCAATATGATAATGGAACAACCAAAACCTATTTGGGACTTTGAATACCCTTTTTATTAGATGTTTGAGCTTTGAATACCTCTTTATTAGATTTTTGGACTTTTAATACCCTTTATTAGTAGTTATTCTGTTAAAAGCAATCAACAAACGTGTGATAAACTGAATCAATAAATAATGTACCTTCCAAGTTATGAAATTTTTACTATTTACTAAAAAAAGTAAAAATTGAAATGGATTCATCAGATTATTGAGTGCACACTTTTGGAAACTGCAAACTGTGCAACGAGATCGCCTGGAACAACCCTTATGTTTCCTTTGTTGTACTGATCCAGGGCAACGTTCGCCAGATTGATGTATATGCTCGGATTATCTTCAGCAGCGTGGATTATAGGATCCATGAGACTGTGCACAGCATCACCCCTTTTTTCTGTACTGTTTTTTTCCTCAGTCATGTTCCTTATGAAGCCAATAGAGTCTGTAATTGTCTGATTCTGACCATTCACTTCGACAGGACCAACTGCAGTTAAAAGGGCATCAATTGCATCGGGTGTTACCATAACAACTGCATCTGTTTTTATTCCTTTGTTGTACTCAACTATTTCCTGTGCCTGTTGGGCACCTTCCTCGGTGCTCACACCGTACAATGAGTCGTGAAGCAGCATGTTACCTGTACCCAGTTCTGGTGGTTCTGTTAGGTTAGAGCTTCTCATTCCTCCAGGATAGATGGATGTTACATTCTTTACATTTCCATCCACAACGTAAACTGCAAAGGCCATATCAACAGATCCCATGCCCTCGGTTCCATTGTCCTCTGTTGGATCAACACACAAGAGCAGGATGTTATGTTCACCTTTCATAGTGTTTGCTGATGATGGCTGTTCATATTCATAAATAACAAAGGCTGCTGCTCCAACCAAAAATATTAGAATCGCAGCTAAAATTACTTTTAAACCTTTTCCCAGACGATACTTCTTTCTGCGCCCTCTTTTGAATTCAATTCTTTTTTTAGGTTCTTCAAAAGTTCTTTTTTCTAATCTTCTTTTTTTTGGTTTTGGCGGTTTTTTTTTAAAAATCATAAAAGATCCTCAAGAATTATACTCAATGAGTTTTTTAAAATCCTGAAAAATCCTCAAGATGTATACTAAAGTAAAATTAATGACATCCAAGTATATAAATCATACTAATGCAATGTTTTGGGGGTACGATCCACAAGTTTTTGAAGCTATTACAACTAAATTTTGTCTTTAATATTATCAGTAACCTCTCAATGAGTGTATTTATCAAAGAAAAAAGGGAAAATATGGTCTACACTGGTTTTATCCTTTAAAAAAATCCTATTAAAAATAGGATAGAAATTATTAATGTATGATCAACTGGTTGACATATACCTAATTTTACTGCTCAAGGGTACTATTGCTGTCGCCAGTACCATCGCTACTGCTATCGCTGCTACTGCTTGAATTGTGCCGGTTCTTGTAAGTCCTGTTTGAGCTACTTGAACTTGAGGAACTGCTATCTGATCTGTAATCAGTATCGCTGGTATCTGTACTGCTTTGAGATAAATCCGTTGTGTTGAGGGTGGTGTTGTTTGCAGTGATATTGGATGAGTTGTTATCCGCGGCCACTGTGAGTCCTGGCATTGCATACAAAGCCCCGCATAAAATCAATATTACTGGTATCAATCCTGCCATTAATTTATGATCCTTGTCCATAATTCACACCTTACTAAGTTCTTACTTCAATGGTATAATAAATTGTTGCATAAAAAATTCATATTCAACCTGTTTGCTCTGCATGTATAAGTTTAATTCTTAAGATCCATCATATCACTCTTTTAAGATACGATTCAAGATATTACCGTGATGGCATACAAAAAAAGTTAAAAAAGGGAAGATAGTTTACCTTCTAATTTAAGAAACTAAATCTTCAGACTTTTGGTAATTGCAAACTGTGCAACGAAATCTTTTGGGACAACCCGAATATATCCTTTGTTGTACTGATCAAGAGCCACGTTCGCCAGCTTAAGGAATGTAACAGGATTGCTTTCAGCAGAGTCTATTATAGGCTTCATAACAGATTCCACAGCAACACCCCTGGTCATACCCCCGCCGCTCTGTTCGCCCCTGATGAAGTTAATGGAGTCGTTGGTCACGTAACCGTAACCATCCACGTAGATTGGACCTGCAGCACTTACAAGTGCGTTAACTGCATCAGGTGTTATCATCACAACTGCATCTGTTTTTATTCCCTTGTTGTACTCAACTATTTCC